>CALRCT010000016.1 GCA_943354655.1 uncultured Candidatus Saccharimonas sp.
AGTTTCTTGGGGCGTTGCAGGGCCTGACGGCTTTAAAAAGTCGCCACCAACTGTTTTGATAGATAGTCCATATAAGTTATTTGATACAGTTCAAAATCTTTAATCGTGATGATAGCCTGTTCCATTTTGTATGCTAATGGATCTGTATAGTTGTTCTGCAAGCACAAGGCGCATTAACTGATGCGGCATTACCATTTTGCCAAAAGATACAATTTTGTTTGCTCGATTTTTTAATGTTTCGGAAACACCGTAAGCTCCGCCTATAACAAATGCAACATCCTTACTTACCGACAGGGCAGATGTAAGCAATGCGCTAAATTCGGGTGAAGTCATTTGTGTGCCGTGTTCGTCTAGTAAAAATACATGTTCAGCTTCCTTTAAGTTTGCAAGAATATAATTACTTTCGGAGGTAACAGTTTGGACAATTGTTGCTTCAGTTTTGGGAGGTATTATTAACCACTGTATTTTTAAATACGGGTTTATGCGTTTTTCGTATTCTGATATAGCTGCATGGAACAATTTATCGTGCGCTTTACCAACTACTATTATTCGAACTTTATTAGCCATAATAATAAGTTTAACATATCTGTTATTTAGCACTCACACTTGACGAGTGCTAAAACTCAGACTACAATTAAATATGTTAGTATAATAACTGACAAGAAAGAGGGGACATTCATGAGTTCAGCAGTACAAACCCACATTACCGAGTTAATTCACCAGGTTTTACTTTACCAAGATCAAGGCCAATGGGATAAATTAGAGCAATATTTTGTAGAAAAGCCGTTTATCGACGACGAAGCATTAACAGATCAATTACCAGGTCAAAGACCTAGTTCGATGGCAATATATAATTGGCGTCGAATTGTGCGTGACCTGTATTATAGCGCCAAACAAAAAGTTATTGGCGGCATGAAAATCGAACGAACAGGCAAAAAAGAAGTAGAAGCCGAAAGCGAAGTAGAAGCAAGATATTACACCGCTAAAGGAAACACAAGATACGTCATGAAAATGAGCGGTGTCTATAAGTACACCTTTAAAAAAGTTGCTGGTCGCTGGAAGATTGCAGATATGCGATTAACTGTGCTTAAAAAGACTTTCGAACCTATCGGTGCTTAAATTAGTTTAAATACGCTAGTAAGTTGTTTAGGTTAAGCGCTCTGGTATAGTTATTAATATGAATAATGATAATGCGTATGCAGTTATTACCGGTGCTACAAGTGGTATAGGCTTAGAATTTGCTAGATTATTTGCAGCAGATGCAGTTAATCTTGTTTTGGTTGCACGCGGCAAGGCAGAGCTAGAGCAAGTTTCTAAAGAGCTACGCGAAGGTTTTAATATTGATGTTCGTATATTGTCGCTAGACTTAACGGTATTAGCAAATGCAGAGACTTTGCATAGCTACACTAAAAGTGAGCAGCTTGATGTTATGTATTTAATTAATCACGCAGGATCTGGCGATTATGGAAGTTTTATTACTACCTCGTGGCAAAAAGAACAAGACATGATAAATCTTAACGTAATGGCTTTAACTTATCTAAGCAAGGTGTACGCAGAGCAATTTGCAAAGTTAGGTCGCGGGCACATTGTAAATGTTGCTAGTACTGCAGCTTTTCAGCCTGGACCTTTAATGGCCGTTTATTATGCTACTAAGTCGTATGTTCTGCATTTTACAGAGGCAATCGCTACCGAACTACATAAAAAGGGAGTACGCGTAACAGCTCTTTGTCCAGGACCTACAGCAAGTAAATTTCAGGAAGCAGCAATTATGTCTGGTTCTAAATTAGTACAAGGAAAAAAACTACCTACTGCTGCAACTGTTGCTAGATATGGCTATAGGGCAATGAAGCGCGGCAAGGTAGTTGCTATTCATGGTGCCGGAAATAAGTTTGGTGCATACGCAGTAAGATTATTGCCTCGACGCACAGTAAGAGCTATTGTTCATCGAGCACAATCGTCTAGATAATTGTTTGTTTATGAACTAATCTGGGCAAATAGATATATAATAGTAAGCATGAACATTTTGCTGGTTTACGCACATATAGAACCGACTTCGTATACAGCAGCTCTTAATAATGTCGCTCAAGAAGTTTTAAGTCTTGCTGGTCATAACGTTGTTGTGTCGGATTTGCACGGAGTAGGTTTTAATCCTGTCGCCGAAAAATACGATTTTAGAACTCTTACAGGTAAACATTATAACTACCTTAACGAACAAGAAGCTGCTTCTAAGCAAGACTTGGCTTATTCTCCAGATATCGTAGACGAAATTCAAAAAGTACAAGCAGCAGACGTTATTTTGTTTCATTTTCCACTTTGGTGGAATGCACCACCTGCAATCTTAAAAGGTTGGTTTGACCGCGTTCTTACAAAGGGAACCGCATGGGACGCTAACCATATGTTTAGCACAGGACTTTACAGAGGAAAAATTGCCGGAGTAACTGTAACGGTAGGTGACGAAGAAAAATATTATCAAAGCGGCGGCGTACACAGGGCGACAGTCCAACAAATGTTATACCCGTTATTACACGGGACTTTGGCATATTGTGGATTTAACGTACTTGAGCCTTTTATAACTTACGGTCTAACATCAGGAAATGAATTTTCGTTAAACCAACAATTAGCTGCATATAAAGTTAAGCTAGAAAAACTAGAAGATTACCCGCAATTTATTTACAAATACTAGTTTAAATTGGCGAGTCTTTTAATCCCATTAGCCAACCTATAAAAGTTGCCAATGGGTGTATTAAAAACCAAACCAGTACTATCCAGATGTACTCTGAATGGGGCAAGTCTATTAATATAGAACCAAATAGCAAACCTCCAATAATGTAGTCTATTTGGTCAAAAGGAAACCAAGCTTTTCCGGAAGGAACAGAAAATTGTCTTTTAAAAAAGCTTTTAACTGCATCACCAAATAATGCACCAAAACCAAGCAGAGCGCCCAATAAAAGGCTTTGCCAGACACTTGTGTATATGACTAAACTAAAATTCTGAAACCATCCAAAATGAAAGTAGGCAACATACTGCAACAGTCCCGTTACTGATCCTATTAGTGTGCCCGCAACAAAACCTCTTACAGTTTTATGGTCACCAAAAATACGTTTTCCTTTAAAAGATTTATGACAATCAATAGGCATATCTAACTTATTTAACAGGGGAATTTTTTTAGCAAAAACAGGAGCCGCATTAGCAAAACCAGCAGGTAAAAAATACCAAAGTCCAAACAATAAATGATTTAACATTATTTTTTAATCCCTATTTTTTTGCCTAAGCGGTTAAGTTTAGGATACAAAAAAGTAGTGATTGGCGCACGTCTGTGCGCCAACGCAGTCATATTTAAGTTACTAACTAATGAGCCTCTTGCTGGAACTTCTTTAAGGACGCTGTAGCTATAACCCAAGCCTTTATAGCCGTGAGCGTCACTGCTTGATGCACCAGATTTGTTGTTTAGTTTTGCCCATGTTGCAGCCTGTAATGAGTGCTTGTTATTAATAGCTCGACCATTATGAATTTCGATAATATCAACAAGTTCGGTAATTTTTTGAAGGCTGTCTATTTGAATGCCTTTTCGGACAATCTCGAACGGGTGAGGTACGTATACTAATCCTCCTTGATCTTTTATAGCATGGGCTGTTTCTAGGGCAGACAAGTTAGGCGTGATGCGACTTTTTAAAAAAAGACCAATTAGTTCACCTTCTGAGGTAGTTATTTCTTGCCCTACAATAATACGATCACCAAGAGCTTTTTGTAGTCCTAAAGCAAAATCTATTCTGTCGTGGTCGGTGATTGCAATATAATCTAGTCTTTCGGATTCAAGAATTTTTGCATATTGTTCTGGAGATATTCCTCCATCTGGTGAAGCAACAGAATGAGTATGGAGATCGACCTTATACATTATTTAAAGCCCTAGATATGCGAATAATTCTTTGCAGGGCAGTGTATCCAACAAGTACCAGCAACAACCACAACGATAAGATTATTTGCCCACCCAGTAAGCCAAAAACAACAATTGCCATTCTGACTTCGTATCTGGCTATTCCATCTGCAAAAATTTTGTTAAGCATTTGTTTATCGTGTTTTTTAACACTAGCAAGTGCCATTTCGCCCTTGGCTTTTATGTAACTAACAACAAGCGATCCACCTAAAACTGCCGCAGGTAACCAAATGAAGTCGTTTGTATGAACAAAAACGTACTGAGTTAGCCCTACATATACAAGAACCTCTTTAGCTCTATCGCTGGATGCGTCGTACAGCATTCCATTTAATGAGGCTGTTTTTTGCAATCTTGCAAGTGCACCATCAAGGCTATCCATAAGTCCAAAAAATGCCAATAAGACTGCTGCTAATATAGGTCGACTGTACCAAAGTGCCCAAATTACTCCAATATGACCAAGTAACGAAACAAGAGTAACGTGGTTTGGTTTTATGAGTCCACCAGATAGACTATTTAATATTTTTGCCGGAATAATCATCCAGCCCCTTACAGTGCTACCAATTTTATTTAGTAATCTGTCCATTAGCCAAGTATACCATTAAAACAGAGGTAAGTTTTATGTAAAATCACACAGCTAAGTAAGGCAATATTATTGTATTTAAGAAGTTGGACGTGTATGTTTTTGAGTTTATAAGATAGAATAGAACTAATATGGATCAATTAAAAAGTATATTAAAAGAAGCAATAAATAATTTGTACAAATTGGATGTAGAAATTGTATTGTCTCGTCCTGACAGTCGTTTTGGAGATTTTGCTAGTAATATTGCTATGCAACTTGCTGGTGCACTTAATAAAAATCCGAAAGAAATTGCAGAGCAAATTTCTGCAGAAATTTTAACAAATAGTTCTATTTTTGAAGCAACAGTCGCAGGTCCAGGATTTTTAAACATTCGTCTTGCAGACAATGCAATCGTAGATTTACTAAAAAGCAGTACCAAAATCCAGCAGACGCTAAAAGACAAAGTAGTCGTAGCAGAATATTCAGACCCAAACCCTTTTAAGGTTCTTCACGCCGGACATTTGTATACCAGTATTGTAGGTGATGTAGTGGCAAATGTTTTACAAGCGGCCGGTGCTAATGTTCATAGAGTCAACTTTGGGGGTGATGTTGGACTGCATGTTGGCAAAACTATGTGGGCGATTTTGCAAGAACTAGGCGGGGAACACCCAGATAAACTCCAATCCGTAGACAAAGAATCTAGACTCGAATGGCTAAGCACTAGGTATGTAGAAGGTAACGAAGCCTATGAAACCAATGAAGAGGCTAAACAGTTAATAATTGTATTAAATAAAAAAGTGTACGAACTTCACACAGCCAAAGATCATGAAAGCACGTTTGCACAAATATACTGGACGTGTCGCACATGGAGCTACGAAGGTTTTGATAAATTATATGAGCAGCTTCAAATACAGCCGTTCGAAAAATATATGCCCGAAAGCGAAGTAACACCGCTGGGTATAGAAATAGTAAACAAAGGTCTGCAAGATAGCATTTTTGAAAAATCAGATGGCGCAGTTGTATTTAAGGGCGAAGAATTTGGCCTCCATACTCGCGTATTTATGAATAGTAACGGTTTGCCAACCTATGAAGCAAAAGATCTGGGTTTGGCCGGAACAAAATGGCAAGATTATAAATTTGACCAAAGTTTTATTATTACTGCCAACGACATAGAACAGTACATGAAAGTGGTAATGAAGGTATTATCGAATTTTTACCCAGAAGCCACAGAACGTACTACTCATTTAACTCACGGAGTTATTAAGCTACCTGGTGGTGTAAAAATGAGTAGCCGAAAAGGCAATATATTGCGAGCTGTAGATATTTTAGAAGCTGCAAGTACCGCCAACCAAGAACAAAGTGGCAAAGAAGACCAGTCAGTTGTATTGGGCGCTGTAAAGTATGCATTCTTAAAACAGCGTATTGGTAGCGACATTATTTACGACCCAGCAGAATCTGTGAGTGTTGCAGGCAATAGTGGTCCGTACTTACAATACGCTTATGCACGGGCAAGTTCTATTTTGCAAAAAGCGACACAAAAAGCTGAGTCGCCAACTGACTTTACCGATCACGAACGCACACTAGCGCTAAAAGTAAGCGAATTCCCAGAAGTAATAGGTGTTGTATTGTACGAACTAATGCCTCACCACATCTGTACTTACTTATACGAACTTACTCAGGTGTTTAATAGATTTTATGAAAACGAAAAAGTAATAGGGTCGGAGCGTGAAGCTCAAAAGGTTGGGCTGCTTAAAACCTACGCCGAAGTTTTAAAGACAGGCCTTAAATTGTTGGGCATACAAGCACCAGAATCTATGTAATTCATTACGCTTATGTCACAATGGTAAGTAATGAAATCAGCACATTTAATTTATCCTCACCAATTATTTAAAAAAGAGTATCTACCACAAGGCGTCGGCACTATATTTTTAATCGAAGATCCACTGTTTTTTGGCACAGACCAAAAGTACCCAGTATTTTTTCATAAGCAAAAACTTATACTGCACAGGGCAAGTATGAGGCGCTATATAAAAGAAGTTTTATGGCCAGCAGGGTACGAAGTAGAATATATCGAATTTAAAGATATTGTAGATAGTGGTGACATATTGCAACGATTGCGTGGATATGAGAGCGCAACAGTTTTTGACGTAGTTGATGATGTACTTCAAAGAAGACTTCAGGTAGCGGCTAATACTATCCCAGAAATTCCAAAACTTCAATTTTTGGATACTCCAAATTTTTATTTAACTAAACAAGAAGTTACAGACTATTTAAGCTCATCAAAAAACAAACCTTTTTTGGATTTTTATCAGTGGCAACGCGAACGGTTTAATGTATTAATTGACGATAACTATAAGCCGGTAGGAGGAAAATGGAGCTTTGATCAAGAAAGCCGAAAACGCCTACCAAAAGAACATACATTACCGACTTTTGAAGTTTACGGAAGTAATGAATTTGTTGAAGAAGCCAGACATTATGTGGCAAAAAACTTTCCTAATAACCCGGGCGTAGATTCGGAATTTAACTGGGCAACAAACCATGAAGAAGCCGAGGTTTGGTTAAATGAATTTTTAAAAAATAGGTTAGAAGATTTTGGATTGTACCAAGAAGCTATAGACGGAACAGCGCCTTGGTCATACCATAGTGCAATTTCTTCTGCATTAAACACAGGCTTGCTTACTCCAAAACAGGTTGTAGATTTGGCGATTCAAAGACACGAAAAATCACCAGTAAGTCTACCAAGTCTTGAATCTTTTGTAAGACAAGTATTGGGGTGGCGAGAATACACCAGGGCTATATACCAAACTCAAGGAGTCTTTTTAAGATCTAGCAATAATTACGAACACAAACGAAGCCTAACGCAGGATTGGTACGACGGTACTACAGGAATTCCGCCAGTTGACGACGTTATTAAAAAGGTACAAACACGAAGTTATTTACATCATGTTGAACGCCTAATGATAATAGGTAACATTATGTTTTTATCACAGATAAATCCAAATGAAGTTTATCAATGGTTTATGGAGATGACTATTGATGCTTATGACTGGGCAGTGGTGCCTAATGTTTACGGAATGAGTCAGTTTTCTGACGGTGAAGGGGGCGGTATGACAGTAAAGCCTAATATTAGTGGTAGTAATTATATTTTGCAGATGAGCCATTATGAAAAAGACGATTGGTGCGATATTTGGGACGGTTTGTATTGGGGTTTTATAGAAAAACACAGCGAATCATTGTCTAAAAATACTCATATGAACACCACTGTAGCTATGTTAAAA
>CALRCT010000017.1 GCA_943354655.1 uncultured Candidatus Saccharimonas sp.
AATATTACTATCAGGCAATGTCAGAAATAAATGTAAGAGTTACTCCAAAAAAAGATGTAATTAATTTTATTAAGTCTAATCCTGACGTTATGTTTGATCTACTTAGTCGTATACACAAAGGAACGTTGGGTATGCAACGCAAACTTGCTCATGCGATGGGAGGCAGTAGTAAAAGTAGGGTATTGTTTGAACTTGTTATTGCGTGTAAACGATTTGGAGTGTTACAAAAAGACGGCTCCTATTTCTTAGAAATTCATGAAGATGAACTTGCTAAAAGAACAGGCTTAGCAAGAGAAACAACAAATCGACAAATTAGTCAGTTAAAATCACAAAATTTAATTAAAATTAATCATAAATATATTGTAATAAAAGACTTGTGTGCATTAGAAGAACTATTGGGCGATCACCTTTAGGGAAATAAATTTAATTTATAATACACGTTTCTAAACACCAATAAACTATCTTTAACTTGTATCGCAATAATGTATTAACGGTTTTGAGTATTTTTAGTGGCAGTGGATGTGCCCATGTAGCAACCCATTGTGTATGGAAAATCGTTAGTTATAACGTAGTGGTACATGTTAACGGTTTTACCTTCCCACTCAACATTGCTTGTTGTACCATGACACGAATCAAGCTCGGTAGTAGATAAAGTATTGCCGTCCGAATCCTTGTTGCCATAAATTCCAAAACCATCAAACGAATATCCAATTAGTTTATTAGTAGTGGCATTAGGTATGCAAGTACTTATGCCGTGATAATGGTATGATCCGCTTTGTTCGGGGTGTCCGCCGCAAGAATCTTGAATTTCGTGAGCCACGGCGTCTTGGTTTTCGGCATCAAATCCGTTAAAAAATATAACCCCGTCTAGCATTATTCCGATTGGTCCAGGAGGCAGGCAAGAGCCTTTAGAATTTAAGCTAGGATTAAGAGCTATTTTATAATTGTAAGTTTGTGTTTTGATAGTATTTGGATTTTTGTCATAGGCCGATGCTGGGTCACTTTTGCCAATAGGAAATATCCCCGTGTTGTGAATAGTTGGAAGATCGTTCGAGGTTATTGTTCTGGTGTTGCCGTTTAAATTAATGTCGATTTTGGCAGTTGGCCAAGCAACGTCGCCACTAACATGAGGTTTTTTAGTTAAATCCCATGTATCTGTTCCAAGCCAGTTACCCTTGGGTTTTGCACCACCGCCTCCGCCGCCACCAGCTTGAGCCTGACACGAGTATATGTAGCCCTGCTTAGGTTCTGTTGATAACTTGCTGTCGCCTAGCGGTAGTTTTGTTAGATCTGGTCCAGATTTTAAAGTTTTGGTGTCATTTACTATTACTGGCGATTCATTTGTTTTTGTGACTACCGAAACTGTAGAGTTATTATTTTTACTTGGCCTGTTTATAAATAAGTAATAAGTTAAAGAAGCAAAAATAGCTATTAATAAGCCAAACAAAACATTAATGTACCAATGGTTCCACCACTTTTTTTTGATCTGTAGGACAGGTAAGTTTTGTTGAGTACTAATTAAGTTTTGATCTGTATTGTCTAAGTTATCCATATAGATTAACTATACATTAGCATTTAAAAATCATAAAAGTACTTATGAACTTTTGTTGCAGGTGTCGCAGTCTTCTTCGGATTTTTCTGTATTTGACCACACCGTAAAGGCTTTTAATTTGCCTAATACATCACTATATCCAATGTAGTCGGCAGCTATTCTTACTAAAGATATTAACCTGCCAGAAATTACGAAATTTTTAAACTGAAGTACCGCCCAGCCTTTGCCAACAGGAATAACTTGAACGCCACTTGATTCGTATTTTTTGGGACGCTTTTTCTTTTTTAGGTGTGCAACCAAATCGTCGGCAACAAACTTTGCGTGTCTAACAGCTGTAATGGCAAGGCCACTGTTTGGGGTGGCGGCGTTGTCTCCTATTACGTAAATGTTATCTTGCACCTGAAGATGTTTATTCACAATTACTCTACCTTTAGGATTTAGGTTAAAGTATTGGGAATTTTGTTCAAAAAATGGATTATTGGCAGTACCGGCTGTCCAAATAACAGTATTAGTTTTTATTATTCCACTAGAAGTGCTTAGTGTGTGCACCGTCTCTTTGCTTACGGTTGTACTAACTAGTATATTAACGCCAAGTTTGTTTAGTCTTTTGTGAACAGCTCTTGCAGCTTCTTCGGATAATTGAGGTAATATTCGGGGGCCTGCTTCTACTAACCAGATCTTTACTCGATGCTTTTTAATTTTATGCTTTTTAGTAATTAACTTTACGTAAACACCAAGACCACCAGCAAGTTCTGCGCCCGTAGGTCCGGCCCCTACTATTACGTAGTTTTCGTCTGCATCAGATTTTTGAGATATTTTGTCGTGTAAATGTGTTCGTAACTTTATAATTTCATCTGGTGATTTTATACCGTATGAATTTTCGGGTAACCCTTGAATATTAAAATAAGTAGTTACCGAACCAAGTGCTATTACTGCGTAATCGTAGCTAATTTTTTGTCCGCTTAGGGTATTTATAGTTTTATGGGCAGGATCAATTTTGGCTACTGTGTCTATGACAAGTTTTGTTCTTGGAGTATCTATTAGCATCCATTCAAGCGGTAACCTGGCTGTTCCTAGCTTTAACCCAGTTGCTGCACGGTAAAGCGCAGGGTAATACCTAAAGTCGGATGACTTATTAATTATAGTAACTGTTATGTCTTTTTGTGATTTAAGTTGTCTGGCAAGGCTTACGCCCGCAAAACCCCCACCAGCTATTACTACATGCTTCATTTATGTTAACTATAACCGTTACCAATTAGATTCACAAGAATAAGTTAAGCTACTTAGTTTTATAATTATAAAGGTCAATAAAAAACCTATAAATAATTGCCAAATTTACTCTTACAGAATAAGCTTAAGGTATATGAGTGAACTAATCAAAGATCTAAAAAGTTTTATTAAAGGTGACGTAGATGCCAGTGAAGAGGCTAAACAATTTTATAGCCACGATGCCAGTATGTTTGAGATGGTGCCAGAGGTTGTGGTGTCGCCAAAAGACAGCAAAGATATTCAAGAAATAGTTAAGTATGTTGCTAAAAATAAAAAATCCAACCCCAGCTTATCTTTGACAGCCCGAAGCGGCGGTACCTGTATGTCTGCTGGTGCAATTAATGATTCTATTATTTTGGATTTTGCAAAATACTTTAAAAATATTGGGGAAGTAACAAGCGACAGCGCAAATACCCAGCCAGGTGTGTATTACAGAGACTTTGAAAAGGCTACGCTAGAAAATAACGCACTAATGCCTAGTTACCCAGCATCACGAGACCTATGTACTGTAGGTGGCATGGTAAACAATAACGCCGGTGGCGAAAAGTCACTAGAATATGGCAAGACCGAAAACTTCATTAATCAGCTAAAAGTAGTATTTGCAGATGGTAATGAATACGTTGTAAAACCTTTGAATAAGAAGGAACTAGACGCAAAGATGGCCCAAAAGGACTATGAAGGTTCTATTTATAAGCAGATATATGAACTTATAGAAAAAGATTACGACAAAATTAAAGCAGCAAAGCCTAAGGTGTCTAAAGATTCGACTGGTTACCATCTTTGGAACGTGTGGGACCGTAACACAGGCATATTTGACCTTACTCAAGTTATAGTAGGCGCTCAGGGCACCCTCTGCATTAATACAGACATAACATTTAAGCTTGTACCTGCTCCAAAATTTTCGGGCACTTTGGTAGTATTTTTGCGCGACATTTCGGATCTAGGAACACTTATTAACAAAGTTATGGAACATAAGCCAGCCACATTTGAAGGCTTTGATAACTATACATTAATGCTCAGCTTTAAATTGTTCTTCTTTTTCAGAAAAACAATCGGTTGGTTAGCAATGATTAAGTTGGGCATTCAGCTTATTCCAGATGCATTAATGTTATTGCGAGGAATACCAAAAATGGTCCTATTGATTGAATTTAATGGCGAAACCCAAGAAGAAGTAAGCCATAAAGTTCACCAGATGAGATTAGATATGAAGGAATTTGGTCACGAAGCATTGTTTGAAGAAGACGAAACCGAAGCAAAGGCTAAAAAGTTTTGGATTATGCGACGTCAGAGCTTTAATCTTTTGCGTCAAAAAGTAAAAGACAAGCACACTGCACCGTTTATGGATGATATGATTGTTAAACCAGAATACTTATCAGAATTCTTGCCAAAAATTAGACAGGTTATTAAAGAATATAAGTTACTTGCAACTATAGCAGGGCACATGGGAGATGGTAATTTTCATATTATTCCACTAATGAAAATAGAAGATAAAACCGAAAAAGCAAAACTAGCACCTGCAATGAAAGAAGTTAATGAAATCGTATTAAGTTACGGCGGTTCATTGTCTGGCGAACATAACGATGGTCTTATTCGTGGTCCTTGGTTAGAGCAAATGTATGGAAAAGAAATGTACGGTATTCTTAAGGAAGTAAAAAGAATCTTTGACCCAGAAAACATCTTTAATCCTCACAAAAAGACTGATGCAACCTGGGATTATACTATGTCTCATGTGCGAACTAAGTTTTAAGATATAAGAGTATTTAAAAAGCCTCTGGTTTATTGACCAGAGGCTTTTTTGCTTGCGCTTTACTAAATAAGTATAGGGTACTTTTTAACTATACTTTGGTTTTTCCACCATTTACCAAGTCCCCAAACTTGTTCGTCGTTTGTTAACATGACTCCAAGCAGTACAATAGCGTATATAACATGATCGTCTAAGAACGGATGTTGTGCTGGTGGTAATACTGCTGACCACATCATTAACATTAATAAAATTCCCGACACACTTGCAATTTTTATTCCAATTCCAGAAATTAATGACAAGCCAATAAGAAGCAAGCCAGCCATAAATAAGAAATCTGCTAAGTGGTTACCAGCAATTTTATTGTACTGAGTCTTAAGTGGTCCTTTTGGAGAATTTTTTAAGAATCCCACAGTAGGAGAAGCACCTTTTGATACAGACTTAACGCAAAGTACTTTTACGGATTCTACTTTAGTTTTAGCGTCGATTGCACGACAAGTTGAATAACCCAACCCGAACATTTTGTCCATAAATGCCCAAAGCATTATTAGGCCTATTGCAATACGTAGCGTAGCCCAAACTTTAGCGCCCTTACTTTTACTTAAGCTAGATGCCTTTGACATAAAATCTCCATTTCATTATGGTTACATTGACTTAAGCATAATTATAATGGGGTATTTAAAATTTTACAGTGATTTAGATCACTATTTTTTATTTAATTATTTAAATAACTAAAAACTAGCTAACTATTACGCCGTTCCAAAACGCAATGTAATCAGTAAAATCATGTTTAACTTTGCCGATTGAACCGTCCATAGGAATGTGATAATACCAGGCGGCATCTTTGTTGATTTTTCCGTCTACTATAACGTCGTAGTAACTAGCGATACCTTTCCAAAAACAAGTTGTTGTTGTGTATGAATCCTTAAGGAATTTAGAATCTACTGAACTTTTAGGAAAATACTGGTTTCCTTCGATATATATTGTTTTGTCGCTTTGTGCAATGATTTGGTTGTTCCAGACTGCCTTCATGGTATTATTTGATCCCCAATGCCATGTCGATTTTTTGTCTGTCAAATCCCAGTATAGATTCCTCTGTTCCGTCGTCTTTTTTAATTATTGTAAAAGGGACTCCAAGCTGACCACTTTTTTCATAAAGTTCTTCGGCAAGTTTTTGGTCTAAGTCTGCATGTTTTTCTTCGTAGCTAATGTCTCTGTTATTTAAGTAACTTTTAAGCATAGTGCAATATCCGCAAGTTGCTGTACTGTATATTGTTATTTCTGACATAGTATTCTCCTATTTAATTTACAGATAAATTGATTAATTGTTCTACTAACGGATCGCTCGCTTTAAGAACATAGCAAATTTTTTGGCCGTTACGTTCTTTGTTTACTAGACCCACTAATTCAAAATTTTTAAAATGTTGTGAAACGGCAGACACAGTTATATCTAATTTTTCTGCAATTTGTGACACGCACATCTGTTGATTAGATAGTAATAATTTAAACATTTTAAAACGAGTTTTATCGCCTAAAAGTTGCATTGCAAAAATTAATCGTTCTTCTTGCTTGTTTAAAGTATTAATATTTTTAACTAACATGTACATTAGTATTTTAGCAACTACTTAAGCACTTAACAATAAGTTTAATTATATTTATGTTACAAAATTTATTTTTTTACTATTGATCTATTTTTGTGGTTTTCAAAAATTATAAATGACATAAACATGCCAAGTCCTATTATTCCTGCTAGTTCATTTGCTAATACGTTGTGACGTTGGATACCAGTTTTAGGTGATCCAATAGCTACAGGGGCGGTTGTAGTTGTGCCTAATATTCCTGGGCCTACTGGGTCAATAATTACACCGTTAGCTAAACCGTCGGCGTCTAAATCACCGCCATCTTGTACAGAATAGCTAAGTGTCGTTACTGTATTGCCGCCACTAGTAGCAGTAGAAAATAGAGCTCCTGGTATGTTTGTATAAACACCATTGTTAAACTTTCGAGCTGTCCAGGTTGAAGTATCGTACACTTTGTCGTAATAAACAGTGATATTTGCAGTGTCTCCTGGGTTTAAACAGGTTAACGTAAAGTTAAATAATCCTACTGGATAGTCGTATTTAGAATCATTTGAACTTAGTTGATTTTCGGCATATATTGCTACGTTCGAAAGTTGATCGCAGCTAGTACCAGTAGACGATAGGGTGTTATAGCTGTTACTGACGTCATTGTTTAATGAAGTTACATCACTTTGCAAATAATCTGGAAGTGAATCGCCGTTGCCATCGCCAAAATTCTCGGCACCTAGTTCTGTATTTGACGGCACTCCATCTGTATCGCCTGATTCGTCAGGAGAAACAGCAATGTTTACCGTAGCTGTAGAAGACGGACCATAAACGTACGTGTCGATGTTGTTATTGTTTCCTAAACCAGATCCAGTAAAATTACCCCAAGTATGAAAACCATCAGCCCGTCCATCGCTGTCTGAATCTACTAAACTTCCTGACGTTACACCTAAAGGTAGGTTTGACCTTGAATCCGTAAAAGCACTAAGTTCAGTCTTGTCGTCCCAATATACATTAGTGTTTTCTGTCGTGTTTGCATCTATTGCTCTATAAATTGTAAGTCCGTTAGCCCAAGTGCTTCCACCGTCGTTAGTGCCTCCGGACGTTTCTACGTCGTTTGCAATAAAGTGATATTCGCCAGATCGTACTTGAATTTGTGCACGAAAAACTCCAGAACTAACAGGGTCTCCGTTAGGATACGTTCCGTCCCAATTTACTGTGTTTGAGCCGTTATTTGCTTTGCCAAGAAGCAGGCGGTCACCGGTTCCAAATACCCCATCTTGATTAGTGTCTATAGTAATTGCGTAGTTAGCGTTATTAATGTTTGTATCAAACTTAAAGTTACCCGTATCTTGTACGGCAACTGTTCCATTAGGAGAAAATATGTTGTCTTCGTCTAGGTCATCTACAAATCTAGCGTTGCTTATTGTTGGAACACTATTGCTGCCGTTGTTTGCAGTAGCA
>CALRCT010000018.1 GCA_943354655.1 uncultured Candidatus Saccharimonas sp.
ATTCGGAACGACGAAGACAGTAACGTGCTAGCGCTACCATCTGAATTATTACAAAATAATCAGGATCTGGCGTGCGACATTATAGATGCATTTTTAAATACACCATTCGCTGCAGCAACCCGCTATAAGCGTAGAAACAGAGAATTAGATGAACTATAAAATTTGTCCAACAGTTACGGCTTATAGTATTGAAGAATATAAAAAACAGATGCATTTAATCACTGCTTTTGCCGATCGTATTCACATAGACTTTATGGACGGACAATTGGCGCCAACGGTGTCGCAATCGGTGCACGAATCATGGTGGCCTAAAAAAGTAAAAGCGGACATTCATTTGATGTACAAATATCCCATGAAAGTTTTAGCTGATATTATGAATCATCATCCAAATTTAGTAATAGTTCATTCCGAAGCAGACCATGTTAGTAGTTTTGTTCACGAACTACACGAACATCGAACAAAAGTAGGTATAGCCTTAATGCAGGATACGACCATTGATAAACTAAATCATTTTATCAAAGTCATAGATCACGTATTAGTTTTTTCTGGCAAATTGGGTCATCACGGTGGAACTGCAGATTTAGAATTATTAAAAAAAGTTAGGTCTATTAAATCACTAAATCCAGACATTGAAATTGGTTGGGATGGTGGAATAAATGACAGCAATATTCTTTTGCTTAAAGACGCAGGAGTTAATGTATTTAACGTTGGTGGTTATATACATTCAAGCAGTAACCCAGAAGATGCTTACCGTAAACTTAAAGAACTGGTACAATAAGCTTAATTATTATGGCCAAAAATTATACCTCCAAAAAAAGAACTATAGAAGATCTAGAGCTAATAGCAACTAAAATACGTGAAGATATTATTAAAAGCTTAGAAAAAGCAGGTTCTGGACATAGTGCTGGACCTCTTGGCTTAGCCGATATTTTTACAGCTCTTTATTTTGATATCATGAAGCACGATCCAAAAGACCCAACATGGGATCAGCGAGATATTTTTATTTTAAGCAACGGACACTGTGCGCCGGTTCTTTATACCACGCTTGCACACGCAGGATATTTTGAAATTGCAGAACTTAGCACACTCAGAAAATTTGGAAGTCGACTTCAGGGGCATCCAGAACGCGAACGATTACCAGGTATCGAAACAACTAGTGGACCATTAGGATGCGGCCTGTCACAGGCAGCTGGAATGGCTTTAGCGATGAAAATTAACAAAGACTATCACCGTTGGATATATTGCACGCTGGGTGACGGCGAACAAAACGAAGGCAACGTGTGGGAAGCTGCAATGCTTATAGCAAAATATAATTTGCATAACGTGATTGCTATAACCGACAGAAACAATATACAAATCGACGGAACAACCGAACATGTAATGCCACTAGAAGATTTACGCGCAAAATGGGAAAGTTTTGGCTGGCACGTTATTGATATTAACGGTAACGATATAGATTCTATAATTGACGCTACTGCAATGGCTAGAAGCATTGTAGAAAAACCGGTAATGATTTTAGCTCATACAATCCCCGGAAAAGGCGTTGATTTTATGGAAGGTGATTACCATTGGCATGGTATACCGGTAGGTATAGAAGATGTCGCAGGCGCTCCCCCTAAAAATGAACAAGCTAAATCCGCTCTTCATCAATTACGAACACTCGAAGGCAAGATTAGGAGCGAACATGAATAATCTACATTTAGTTGACTTAACATCAGGCGAAGTAAAAATGGAACCTATCCGTAAAGGATTCGGAAGAGGTTTGCTAGAAGCAGGAAAAATTAACGACCAAGTTGTCGCACTGTGTGCAGATTTAACAGGGTCAACTCAAATAAGTCTTTTTGCCGAAGCTTTTCCTGAACGATTCATAGAAGTTGGTGTTGCAGAACAAAACCTTGTTACGGTAGCCGCAGGATTGGCTGCAATGGGCAAAATTCCTTTTACAAGTAGCTATGCGGCATTTAGCCCAGGACGAAATTGGGAACAGTTTAAAACTACAGCGTGCATAAATAATCAACCAGTTAAAATTGTTGGATCTCACGCTGGTTTATATACGGGTCCAGATGGGGCAACTCACCAAATGTTAGAAGATATTGCATTAATGAGGTGTCTTCCAAATAACGTAGTTGTTGTTCCCTGTGACAGTGTAGAAGCAGAAAAAGCAACATTAGCCCTAGCTGCAGATAAAAGACCAGGTTATATTCGATTAGCAAGAGACAGTTCGGCAGTATTAACAACAGATAAAACACCCTTCGAAATAGGCAAAGCGCAGGTATTTAGCGAAGGAAGTGATGTAACGATAGTAGCGTGTGGCACAATGGTATACCAGGCTTTACAAGCGGCCGAACAATTATTTTTAGATGGCATAGATGCAGAAGTAATTAACATGTCTACAATTAAGCCCTTTGATGCAGTTACATTAATACAAAGCGCTCGCAAAACGGGTGCCGTGATAACAGTTGAAGAAGCTCAGATTAACGGCGGTCTTGGTTCGGCTGTAGCCGAAGCATTAGGCGAAGAATTTCCTGTTCCGCTTAAACGCATGGGTGTAAAAGATCGTTTTGGCGAAAGCGGCACAGCCGATGAGTTATTAAACCACTTTGGGCTTACTAGCTCACACATCGCTATTCAAGCTCATGCAATAGTAAAAAATAAATAACTTGCTACCGTAACCATAAGCAGGTACACTTTAAGATATAGTAATGGTGGGAACAATTTAAGTGGCTTTATCTTTAAAACAAATCAGAGAAAACTGCTATAAAGCGCGCGAACTAATGGCGCGTGCCAGAACAGAAAAATTTGCTGTTGGCGCATTTAACTTAGACAATCAAGAAACTCTTAAGGCTGTAGTAAAAGCAGCTAAGGCAAAAAACGCCCCGGTTTTAGTAGAGGTTAGTAAGGGCGAAGTTGACGCACTTGGACTAGATAACATCCGTGATATGGTAGACAACTACAAGCAGGAATACGGTGTAGAAATGTACATAAACCTGGATCATAGTCCTAGCGTTGCTGATGCTATAGATGGCATAGAAGCAGGATTTGAATTTATACATATAGATATCTCGCAGGCAAATCACAACGCTACAGAACAAGAAATCATCGAATCAACAAAGCAAGTTGTAGAATGGGCAAAATTAACCGGTGCACTTGTAGAGAGTGAACCTCATTATTTTGGCGGAAGCAGCAACGTTCATAAAGAAGAAATAGATTACGACGAAATTAAAAAAACTTTTAGCACACCAGCAGACAGCAAGACATTTGTAGAAGCAACAGGTATAGATACCTACGCAGCAGCAATTGGTAATTTGCACGGCACATACCCTACACCTAAAGTACTAGACATCGAACTACTTAAAACAATTCGTAATTCTATTGACTGCAACATAAGCTTGCACGGTGGTAGCGGCACGCCAGGACATTATTTTATAGAAGCAGTAAAAGTTGGAGTTCAAAAAATTAACATCAATAGCGATATGCGAAAAGCATACAGAGACACCCTTGTTAAAGTATTAGACGACAATAAATCTGAATATGCAGTAGTAAAACTTATGGGAACTGTAGAAGACGCAGTGCAAGAAGTAGTAGAATCCAAAATTGAATTGTTTAACAGTGCTGGAAAGGCAAAAATTTAACATGACTGAGCATAAAATAGACGTACTAGCTATTGGCGATGTAGTAACAGATGCTTTTATTAAGCTGTTAGATGACCAAGCGACAACTTATAAAGACGAACACGGAAACAAAATACTGGCTATGCCTTATGGCATGAAAGTCCCTTTTGATCATGCCGAAGTAATCGAAGCAGTGGGCAACGCAGCTAATGCTGCTGTTAGTTTTGCAAAACTCGGCTTAAATGCAGGTTTGGTATCTAACGTTGGGTCTGATTCTTGGGGAAGAGACATTATTAATGCGCTACATACAAAAAATGTAGATAGTAGATTTGTACATGTTAACAAAGATAAAGTTTCTAATTATCATTATGTTTTATGGTATAAAGACGAACGTACAATACTAATAAAGCACGAAGAATACGAATATAACTGGCCAAGATTCAGGGCTAATGACATTCCTAAATGGGTTTACTTTAGTAGTATTAGTAAAAATGCATTACCTTACCATGACGAAGTTGTTGAATGGTTAAATGATCATCCTGATGTTAAGTTAGCTTTTCAGCCAGGAACATTCCAAATAGAAGCAGGTGTAGAACGACTTAAAGATTTGTATGCAAAAACAGAAGTATTGGTGCTTAACAGAGAAGAAGCTGTTATTGTGACAGGCGGTAGTTACGATGATATTCATGATTTAATGAACAGAATGCATGCTTATGGACCAAAGATTGTAGTTATTACGGATGGTCCTGATGGGGCATATGCAAGCGACGGCGAAAACAGATTTAAGATGCCTAATTATCCAGATCCAGCACCTCCTGTAGAGCGAACTGGTGCAGGAGATAGTTTTGCGAGTGCGTTAGTTGCGGCCTTAGCAAAAGGTGCAACCCTAGAAGCAGCACTGCTTTGGGCACCGATTAATTCTATGAACGTAGTACAGCACGTAGGTGCTCAGTCTGGTTTATTAACTGCAGACGAAATAGATTACTACTTACGAAACGCACCCGACTGGTATCATCCAGAACGTTTCTAGTGTAACTTAGATTCCTAATCTTATTTTAGAATAATGAACGTCTTTTTTGTAATGTTTAAGATCGTTTAAACCCAAGCCCGTACTTAAACTAATAATAGACACACCAATTGCTCTACCGGCTGCTGTTTTAGCGAGTGGTGATGTTAATACACCTAGACCAATGCTTTGCCATTTGGTTTTATTTTTACCTCTTTTTGTAGCATGTGTAGAAATATTATGCTTAGCAGCTTCAAATCTTTCGTGTGTTTTTATCCCGTCTCTTGCCAATACTACACCAAGATTTGCCGTTAACAACTTTACTGTTCCGTGGTTACCATTATTTTTAGCTCTTTTTATTAAAGCAGCCATAACTACGTAAAAATAAGCCTTATCAATTCTTTCGTCTAACTGGGGCCTGTCTTTAATGTCATAAGTATTAAGAATTTGCCATTCTTCCGTATTTGGATGGTTTGCTTTGTTTTTAAGAGATCGGTTTTCTGTTAGCAAAACACTACTAGCTAATTTTACGGCTTTGTCTTTTAAATGACCGTCAAAATAATCTAGCGAGCTTGCAAAAGCGTGCATGCCAAATTCTAACCAATTTGGTTCTGCGTTAAGTAATACGTGTCCGGCAACAACTCCGCCTAAAACGCCGTGCATAATTGTAGAAGCATCAGACGCACTTGCATGTAGTACGGCTTCATTAATTATATTGTGTTCCGTAAGTGTTAATCTTGACTCATTCATTTACCTAAGAATAACAGTGGTAGAACGTAGTATGCAAGCACTAGCTTTACCATTAACGTCATTCTGTGTTACGGTATATGTGAAACGAGGTGGGCAGTGACAAAGTATCTTTCTAAAATATTGCAGATTAACGAAGCGGTTTTTAACAACCGTATTAGTAAATTAGAACAAGCAACACTTCAAACTGGCGTGGATATTCGTCTTACTAATGACATACGCATAGGTGTTAACCAAAAACTTCACGAACTTGGTCTTGATCCTAATGATACGACTGCCGAAGAATTGTATAATGCGCTAAAACTAAGAGTTTTAGATGACGAAAATAAATTAAAAAAAGTATTGGGAATTAAAGAATCTGCAGGTTCTGTAGAAATACTAACTTCGATATCTGAACATTTGCGTCCTTTTGCTAAAGACCAAGAAGTATGGTCTATTAAAAAATCAGCTTTAAAAAAGATGCTGTTAACTACAAAAATGACCAAAACTTTAAAAATACTTCATTACAGAAGTGAACTTTCTTTATTAAAACGTGAATCAGTTTTGGAATTATATTCTATAGCAATGCTGGTAGAAGGCGAATCTTTTAGGCATAAAATATTACATGCAATGAAAAAAATGAGTCCCTCTGATTTTGAGCAAAGACCGGTTGAATTAATCTGTTTTGATAAAAAAAGATGGGACGTAATATCTGGTGCTATGAAAAAGCATACTAGCCCCGTGTATTCTATGCCAGAAATAAATACACTTATAGTTTTGCCAGTTACTATTACAAATACAAAAGGATTAGCTATTTTATCGATGTCGTTAATTTTAAAAGAACTAAGACACATTAAACAGCATTCGGCTTACATAAAGCTTAGAACATTAGACCCCAATCTTCATATACACGTACAAACTATTGCTCAACAAGGTCAAATTCCCGTATTTACAATGCACAATCAACAAGTTTATTGGCATCACATGCACCGGTTAATTGGTAGGTCAAATTATTTACAAAATGAACTAGGACCACATGTTACGCCATTGGATTTGTCCTGGATGTCCATAGAGTCGCATTTAAGTAAAATATGCCCGGATCTTTCGTTCTGGAAAGAAACTCACCAATTAGCATTTGTTTCTAATGATCATGTAGTTTCACTTCACATTATGGATGTATGTTTTTCGTTATTATTTGATATTAATTTAGAAGATTCAAGAACCGTTTTTGTAAAAGAAACGGTACATGACGAATTATTAGAGCGATATCTAGAAAAACCACCATTTTTAAGAGTTTTTCAGGACGAAGCTTATAAATTAACTGACATAGAAACTAATCTAGTGTATGCTTAAAGCATAACCAGTAAAAGAGAAAATACTTAATGAATTATTCTATATGTGTGTCCGGAGCGGCATCGGGCGAAACGGTCGAGGACTCTCATCTTCTTGCATCAAGACTGGGCGCAGCAATAGCAAAAGCTGGACACGTATTAACTACTGGTGCAACAGTGGGTCTACCATTATATGCAGCTAAAGCCGCAAAAGAAGCAGGTGGTGTAAGTATTGGCTTTAGCCCTGCCGCAAGTTTACGCGAACATGTACGAAAATATAGGTTACCAATAGGTTTTTACGATTTTGTTAATTTTACAGGAATGCATTATGTAGGACGTGACCTTTTTTTGGTGCAAAGTAGTGATGCCGTTATAACACTTGGGGGTCGCTTTGGATCATTACATGAATTTACGTCTGCAATAGAAAACCGAATGCCTTGCGGCGTTTTACTAGGAAGCGGCGGGGCTGCCGATTTGATTCCACTTTTAATGGAAAAACTTAAAGCACCAAATGAACACTTGGTGGTAATGGACCATGATCCAGAAAAATTAGTTGCTAAAATTATAGCCATGCTAGACAAAGAAATGGACGGAATCGATACAAAAGCTATAGAACAAGAATGGTTTTTAAAGCAAGACTACGACGGACACAGCGGCTAATTAACCCTTCATACTTACTTTATTGGTATAATAAGTTTAATGACAAATTTGCCTTTTCAATTAGAGAGTATATATAAGCCAACAGGGGATCAACCTACGGCTATTGAAGCATTAACTGCAGGGCTTA
>CALRCT010000019.1 GCA_943354655.1 uncultured Candidatus Saccharimonas sp.
AAAGTTATTGCTAACACCCCAAAAACCCAATAAAGTCTTCTTTCCAAGAAGCAATCTCTTTCATACTTTGCGTTGGCAAAGTATGGCAAACCAACTGGGACGCAGGAGCTTTCTTGGTATGCCCCCATTTGTAAATAACAACACTGCTCGGCAGGACTCCCTTACGGTCGGGCTATTTTTTAGATACTTGGTAATAAAAAATTATCCCCGACCGTAAGGGAGTTCTGCAAGAACAACAAAATCATACTTACACATGCTGGCGTGTCTTTTGTATGGCTAGCTTTGGTTACACCTTTTGCGATTAAAAGGTGTAGTAAAAGGCGCGAACTTTAGTTTGCACGAACATAAGTTATATTTAAAACTTATTTACTAGCAACAAGATTGTAGCTATGTGTAATAAACCCTTGAACTTCTTCCCATGGCAATTCTGCACCAAGCACTACAGTGTTCCAATGCTTTTTGTTTAGGTGGTAACCAGGCATTACACTTACATAAGTTTCGCGCAGTAAAATAGCTAATTGTGGGTCACATTTTAAACTTATTTGAAGAGGATCAGAATTTTCTGGTATTAAAGCAAACATCTTATCTTCGTCACCTGCCGGTACTTTATAAACTGCGACATCCTTACCAAAAGGATACGTTAATTTAGCATTAGGAAAACTTAAAACATATTCTTCTAGTTCTTTGTGGGTCATTTTTTAGATTCAAACCAATCCAAATAATACTGAAGCTCGGCAATGCTTGCCTGTACGTCTTCAAAAGCTCGGTGGGCTGAATCTTTTTCAAATACTTCGTTGTATTTTGCCTGCATCAATACTTTAAAACTACTTACATCTAGCATTCGGTAATGCAATTTTAGCTCTAGTTCTTTCATGTGTGACCTTATAAAATTTCGGTCATTATAAATACTATTCCCCGCCAAAACTGCAGGTTCGGCTCCAAAATGTTGCTCTATTAGCGCAATTATCTCGCGTTCGGCTACTTCTATAGCTTTTGCGCCGTCCAGATTTTGAATAAAATCATCTCGGTTCTGCGGATATCCCTGCCACCATACATTTTTTTGAATCCTATCCAATACAACATCTTTTGGTTGCTTGATTCTTGATTCATAGGTAGCTAATGTTTGTAGATTTGCATCTGTTATTTCTACTGCTATTTCTAATATTAAGTCTTTGTCTACATCTAGACCTGTCATTTCTAGGTCTAACCACAAAAATTTTGTCGGTAATGTTGATTTATCTATTTCCATAACTAATAGTATACAGCTATTGACCGAGTTGTTTAGCTACAGCTAACCAATTTAATCTTTCTTCTACAGCTTTTTGGACTATATCCGAAGCCTTATGTGTAATTTTTTGTGCGCCGTTTTGGTTAGCTACTGGCGCATATTGAATACTAAGCTTAATTTTTGATAAGCCTTGGTTTTGAGCATTCTGCAAACATGTATCCTTAAAATCTAAACAAGTTTTTCCTAACGCTATCCACTTAGCAACATTATCGTCATAAGGAATTTTGATAGTTGCATCAATACTAACACCACGCTGAGTCTCTGCATCTATTTGATCGAATATAAAGTTTCCTAGGCTGTAAACGACCAACTTACCTTTGTAGACTTCGCTATCTTGTACCCAGTGAGGATTGTTTGCAAACAAAAATTCAGCGCCCGTATCAATTATTTGGTGGGCTATGGTCCTTTGAGTATCGCTAGCCTTAGCTTGATATTCGTTACCCATTTCTGCAAAACCAAACACTGGCATAATGTCCGAGAATTTTTTAACTACCGCAAGTTCATCTGCTGTTGGTCCACGATTATAATTAAAATAATGCCATGCACAAAACGCAATTGGCATAAATGATTTTTCTTCTGATTTGTCTGCTTTTTGTAATCTAACCGGCAGAGCAATTACTTCACAAATATCGCCTAATTTTGTAGGGTCAAAGTTACCAAAATACTGAACTCCAGAATCTTTTAAATGCTGCCGCGTTTCTTCAAGTCCTACCTGACCACCCTGATTGTCTGTGTGATTATTTGCTAAATCAAATAAGTTAAAATATTTTGTTAATCCGGGCAAAAATTCTGGACGACAGTTGAACACTAAATTATTTATCTGTGTCTCGTAAGGAACAACATTATTGGTAATTGGGCACTCAAAATCTGTAGACCAGCCGTCATATGCGGCTCGATTAAAAGTATCTAACTGGCTAAAGGGCTGTGCAAAATCGCTTCTGGCATACTTTTCTACCGCCCTAGCTATTACAACTGTTCCATTAAATAAATATCGGCCTTCAACAGATGAGTAATCAACTTTTTTTACCGTATCTTTATTTACAATTTCGGGTATTTGCACAACCTTTTCTGTGCTTTTTTTGTCTTTACTAAAAAACGTAAATGCCAAATATGCTAAACCAATACACAAAACTATTCCAACTACATAAAGCGCTCGTTTATTTATAGATTTATACGAACGTTTTTTAACACTTGCTTGGTTTGGTTTATAAAACTCCACTAATTAAGCCTTGTCTTTAGCATCTTTCTTGAACGATAAACTAAGAGAATTGATGCAATATCTTTGTCCTGATGGTTGGTCATAGGCATCATCAAAAACGTGTCCTAAATGACCTCCACATGTTTTACACACAGCTTCTACGCGCTCCATACCTAACGAGCTATCTTTAATCAGCACAACTGCATCGGATTCTTTGGGTTTATAAAAACTAGGCCAACCACTTCCACTGTCAAACTTAGTGTCTGACATAAATAATTCAGAGCCGCAATTTGCACACGAATAAATACCATTTTCATTATTGTGCAATAATTTTCCTGATCCTGGAGCTTCTGTTGCACCAGAAAATAAAACGTCTTCTTGGTCTTTAGTTAAATTAAGATTTTTTTGCATCATTATCCCCTTTTTTATTTGGCCATCGCCAAAAAGGTTTTTCGCCCTTGATACTTAAAATTATTGCAAAAACAAATACTAATGCTGCTAACCACATCATAGACGCGGCAATATATAAACTAAACATTCCGTTTGGATTGCAGTTAATTACTACGCCTTTATTTATGATACTTTTACAGTAAAGGTCTCCGTCGTAAATTGCGCTAACATACACAAGTGGAGTCAAACCAACAATAAAACAACTTAAAAGTACGGCCCAACCTTGCCATAGTTTTGGAAGACACAATCCCCAGCCTGCTTTTTTAGCACTAAACCAAATCTGATTATTTTGACTTAATTTTTTAACTTTTTTTGTCATATTTACTTACTTTTAGACTTAAGTTTATTGTGCTTATAATTATAGTCTGTTTGCATATAGCTAACAAGCTAACGGGCCATTAAAATTCTTTCCATCGCTACCGCTAAAGCTGCTTCTTTAATATTCATTTTTGAACTTACCGATCTGTCAAAAATGTTTATTACAGCTTCTTTTAATAAACTATTAAGCTGTTTGTTTACCTTATTTATCGTCCAATGTTCTTGATTTAAATTTTGTAACCATTCTAGGTAGCTAACTATGACACCGCCTGCGTTTGCTAATATATCTGGAATAACAATTACGCCGCGTGCTTCTAATAATTTATGAGCTTTATCGTCAACAGGACCATTCGCTAACTCTAATACAATCTTTGCCTTTACTAAATGTGCGTTTGATTCGTTTACTACACTACCAAGTGCGGCCAATACCAGTACGTCTACATTAGCCGAAACAAGCTCGTCATTATTAATTTTTTGTCCTATGCCGTAATCACGTAAACGACCTCCAGATTTTTTAAAATCCTCAAGTTCAGAAGGCCAAAGACTATTTTTTTCATATATTCCACCACTACTATCTGTAGCCGCTAACATGCGCCAATTTTTTTGTTCTTTTGCTGCAACAAGCCCAAAAAAAGATCCAACGTTTCCAAATCCCTGGATAGCGTAGCTAACTTTTTTGCCCGACATACCTTTTAGCCTAAGATATTCCGACAGTACTATAACTCCGCCACGGCCTGTTGCTGCATCGCGGCCTTCGCTACCTCCACCATCTATGCTTTTACCGGTAAAACTGCCTCTGGTGGTGTCGCCTGATATCCTACTGTATTCGTCTACCATCCAGTCTATTATTCTTGGATCTGTATTTACGTCTGGTGCAGGAATATCTTTATTTGGACCTATGTGTGGTGCTAGTTTTTGTACGTATTTTCTGGACAGTTCTTCTAGCTCTTTTAAATTTAACATTTTAGGATCAACTCTAACCCCACCCTTTGCGCCACCAAGCGGAATATTCACCGCTGCGGTTTTTAAACTCATAAGTGTGGCTAGCGCTTTAACTTCGTCACTATCTACGTCAGGATGAAACCTAATGCCGCCTTTATATGGACCCCTGGCGTCACTATGCTGAATCCTGAATGCTTTATGTTTTTGACCATTTTTAAGAATAATATCAAACTCGTGATGCGCGTCAACTTCTAGTATTCGTTCAATCTCTTCAGTATTTAGTCCGATCTTATTACCGACTAATTTGATTTGTTCGTGAGTAGCGTGCAACATTTTATACCCCTCCTCTATACATTAATTGTACGCCGGTAAGGCAACTTAATTAAAATATTAGTGAAGTAAAACTTCTACAGAGCCGTCTTTACCATTCTTTTGAATCGGTTTGCTGTCTACTCTTGTTCTATTTTCGGATTTTGCCGGTCCCGCGTCTTGTACTTTTTGCTCAACTACTTCTTGAATTATTGGTTCTTCAGTTTGTGCAGGTTTTTCGTTTTCTACAGGTTCGTTACTTTCAAAACTATTACCTTCTTCTTTGGCGAGTTTTTTGCGGTAAGCCAACAAGCCACCGACTTCTTCTACTGGTATTATTTTTCCGTCCTGCAAAACAAAAACACTATCTACGGCAGACAATATTGCCATATCGTGCGTAACTAATATGACCGTTTTTTCTTTTATGTTTTTTATTGCTTCTGCTACATGGTTTCGTGATGATTCGTCTAATGCAGATGTCGGCTCATCAAATAATAGTATTGGGGATTTTTTATAGAATGCCCGCGCTAGGCTTATACGCTGTTTTTGACCGCCAGATAAATCACGATCACTTCCAATTGATAGCTCTTCATTAAACTGTTCTGGCAATGCCTGTATAAACTCTAGTGCGCCAGAACTTGCTGCTGCTTCTGTGGCTAGCTGAATATCTATAGGTTCTTCGTCTAAGGTAGAAAAAGCAATATTTTCGGCAACCGTTGCGCTTATAAGTTCTGGGGCCTGATCAACTAGTGCAATCTTACGACGCAAATATCCTAAATCAAATTGTTTAAGCTCTATGTCGTCTACAAAAACCTTACCTTCGCTTGGCGCTAAAAATCGTAACAGTATGTTAAATAATGTGCTCTTACCTGTGCCCGACGCCCCTATAAGCGCTATCTTTGATCCGGCCGGAATAGTCCAAGTAACATCATTTAAGACCGTATTTGTTCCCCTATTTAAACTTACGTTAACTAGTTTAATTTCACCTTTTAGGTTTTCTGGTCGTTCCGGGCCGCTATCCATTCGCCATTTATCGCTTACTTCGATTACGTCGTACAGCTTAGCAATCTGCGTTCGCTGAGTTTTCCAACCAGCAATTGATCCGCTTAAACTTTGTAGCGGTTCTAATAAATTACCCATATAACTAGTAAATACCAGTAAAGCACCAAACGATGTTCTGCCACTAAAAACAAAAGTTCCACCAATAAGTAAAACAATAGTTGATGCGACAGTATTAATAAGCGAATTAGTTGTTCCAAATAAATTACCAAGTACTGTTAATTTTACAGATTCGTTATTGCGATTCTTACTTAAGTTCAAAAATCTATTTAACTGTACTGGTTCTTTATTAAACGCTTGTACTATGCGTACGTTTTCTACGGTTTCACTGCTAGCTGCGTAAATTTTGTCTTCTAAATTAGTAACTACTTCGGATTGTTTTTGTAATTTTTTACTAAATATATAAGTAGATAAATAAAGTAAAGGCATAGCCGCAAATGCTATAGCCGCTAATAATGGGTTCATTATTAATAGCACTACAATCATACCCAGCATCATTGCAACAGATCGAATTACGGTAATTACTGTACCAAAAATAAAGCTAGCTACTGTACTGTACAAACCACTCAAACGATAAAGGTATTCCCCGTTTTGCATTCGGCCGGGTTCGTTATAAGGCAATACTAAAATACAACCTAAAATTTCTCGCTGTATTGCTAGGTCTAGCTTTGCTTCAATTTTTTGCTGAATTAATCCTGCAACAAAACTAAAAATAGTACCTAAGCCAAACAAAACAAAGTTCATACCGGCCACTACTAGCAGTAATTGTTGTCTGGACGTAACCCAACTTAAATAGTTTGGTGGTGGACTGTCTCCAAAAACGCTATCGGCCAATAATTTAAAAGGTATAGGCTGAATAAGCGTAAAACCTATACCAATTGCTGCAAATATAAGTACCAATACTATACTCATCTTCTGAGAAGCTACCCACTTGCGCAACCACTTCCCGCTTGGGTCTACTGACTTTAGCTGATCATTCATTAGCCTAACTATAACAAAGTTATACCTTAAGACGTAAGCATAATATATTTTTATAGGTGACACATTATTGACTTTTAATAAAACTTATGCTAATATATAAATACCCTCAAAGTTGGCCAACAACGAGAAATAAAAAGTTAAATAAAAAGAATCGAGAACAAGTCATGGGTACTAAACAATCATACGTAAATAAAAATGCAAACGTAGCTTTAAACGCATTCTTAAATCCAACAGGTCCAAGTGATGCAGCAACAGCATCATTACGCGCACGAAGAGCAGCCGACTGGAACGCCTTTGTAACAAACTATCAGCACAGTCACGTAGCTGGTAAAAGCTCAGGCCGATAAATACAACTAGTTAAAAAACAGCTCCGTTAAGGGGCTGTTTTTGTTTTGGTATTCAAAAAGTCTGCTGCGCGGTATCCTATAATACGTCGCCTATCTTCGTTCATGCGTTTTAACATAGCTACAGTGGTGTTCATATGAGTATTTTTAGACAATGATTCGCTGTGTTTTTCTATAAAACCCCAATACAAACCGTCCCAAATATCGCACCAATCGTCTTTTTCATAATGGCTCATCTGTAAAATATAATTACTACCACTAATATTGGGCTTTACTGTCATACCGCCCCCTTCACCGTCAGAAAACTGACTCATTCCATAAACATTAGGCACCACTGCCCAGTCATAAGCATCAATAGTCATCTCCATAAACCATTGATAAACTTCATTTGGATTTATCTGTGATAAAAACATAATGTTACCTATTA
>CALRCT010000020.1 GCA_943354655.1 uncultured Candidatus Saccharimonas sp.
AAAAGAGGTAGAGCGAGTTTTTCACTTAAATTCAAAGCAGGACTGGGATATTTTGTTACAAAAAGTTCAGCTTGCACAAGCACAATTTGAACGACCACGAACAGATAAGATTTTGTTTTATAGACCCAAAAAAGACCTGCCTAAAGAAAAAACAGGATACAAAGGTAGAATGGGAATATACGAAGTACTTAAAAACTCAGAACTTGTACAAAAAATGATTGTCGCAAATAGCACCAGCGAAGAAATTCAAAAACAAGCTATTACAGAAGGTATGGTAACAATGCAATTGGACGGACTTGTTAAGGCAATGTTAGGAATGACCAGCATCGAAGAAATTTTAAGGGTAACAAGGGAATAATATTATGGCGATGTTTACATACACAGCGACTGATACTTCGGGCAAAAGACATGAAGGTAGCGTAGAAGCGACTAGCGTAGGCGCAGTCGGACAAATACTTGCAAGACAAGGCCTAAAAGCTTTGGTTATAAAAAAAGAAGTAAAAAAGACAAATGTTTTAGATATTTTTACTAAAGCAAAAAAAGTTAAGGCAAAAGATCTTGTTATATTTACCAGACAGCTTGCCACTATGATTGATGCCGGTGTACCGCTAGTTAGAAGTTTAGCGACTCTTCAAAGCCAAACAGAAAATCCTGTTTTTAAAAAGCACATGCAAGAAGTAAGCAAGGACGTAGAAAGTGGAACATCTTTTGCTGATTCCCTAGCAAAACATCCCAAAGTTTTCTCTGCTATATATGTAAACATGGTCAGAGCCGGTGAAGCTGGTGGTATATTGGACGAAATTCTTAAAAAATTAGCTCTTCAACAAGAAAAAGACGCAAAAATTCGTGGTAAATTTAAAAGTGCCATGACCTACCCAACCGTACTGGTAGGAATAACTTTTACCGTATTTATAGCTTTAATGACAGTTGTTGTACCAAAAATCGGTAAAATTGTAGGTGATCTTTCTGGCGGTAAACTACCTCCATTAACACAGGCTATGCTTGGAATTAGTAATTTTCTTACGACTTTTTGGTATATTCATATAACCGTATTTGTTGGACTTAGTATATTTATAGGACGATCACTACAAACAGAAAAAGGTAAACTAATACGCGACCAATTATTACTAAAAGCTCCCGCAATAAAAATAATTGTCATAAAAATGTCGGTTGCCAGATTCGCCAGAATATTTGCAAGCCTTATGACTGCCGGTGTATCTGTTATAGAATCTATCGAAATAACATCTAAAGCTATTGGAAATAAAGTAATCGAAGCCGAACTTTTGGCTGCAGCAAAAGATGTATCTAATGGTGAACAGTTTTCTGTACCGTTATCTAAAAGTAAGATTTTTCCACCTATTGTTAGTCAAATGCTTGCTATAGGTGAAGAAACGGGTCAAACCGACAGTGTATTACTAAAAGTTGCTGAATTTTACGAAGACGAAGTAGACGCCGCGGTAGATGGTCTTAGCTCTATATTGGAACCATTATTAATCGTAGTAATGGGTGGAATGGTAGGAGTTATTGCGGTGAGTGTGATTGGACCAATCAGCAATCTTTCTAACCAAATATAATACATTGACAACATAAGCATTTTGGCAGATACTAGAAACTATAAGTATAAGTTTAAGTAAAGGGTGGCTCAAAACAATGCAAAAATCAATTAAAAAAGTACAACAAGGTTTTACAATTATAGAACTTTTGATCGTTATAGCGATTATAGGTGTGTTAGCTGGATTAGTTCTAAATAACTTCCAAGGCGCACAAGCTAAGGCTCGTGACGTACAACGTCGAACAGACCTTAACTCGATCCACGGAAAACTAGAAGAATATTACAACAACAACAACGGCTACCCAGACGGCGTACTAACTACAACCGTATTAGCAGGTATGGACGCATTTGCACTTAAAGATGCTGACAATGCAGACATTGTAAACAGCTTTACAATTAGTGCTGCTAGTGCACCAAACCCAACTGTTGCAAACACAAACGAATACGCATATGCAGCATACGGATGTACATCTGCAACTGCACAAACTACAGTTGGTGCAACTTGTACAAAATACGTACTTAAGACTTTCCTAGAAAAAGACGCTACAGGTTCATTCACAAAGAACAGCCTTAACTAGTAAACAAATCTGCTAAAAGCAGTTTAAAAAACCACCCACACGGGTGGTTTTTTAGTTAGTTAATATATATTTATGCTTAATGTTTACCCTATGCATAAACTACACATAACTACGGCTTATTTAATGGCTAGTAATGTAGATTAATCAATATGTACGCGTTGTCAGATTCATAGCGCCAAGCAAAGACTAACAGTAGCTACATTAAATACCAAACTAGTACCTTATATAAATTAATACACGTATGCAGATTACTATTGCTAAATATAATACCAGATTACGGCGCCGACAAAACTTCGCGCCAGCCAAGAATGTTATAGCTGCTAGTAAGCGGAAAACTAGGTGGCGGAGTATATTGAAGATTATAGTCGTACTGAGTCGAATTATTTAATATTCCCGACACATAACCAGAACCCGAAACATTTACTGCATTACCGCACGGGCTATTACCTACTAGCCATGTCCAAGTCCATGTTTGCCGTGTTGCTATAGAGCCGTAAAAAACTAACTTTTGTGAAGCACCCGACCAACCCTGAGTACACGTAGTTGTGCCCCTGTAATACAACGGATACGTCACGGATCCTGCCTGTGCTATTACCGCTGCATCAACTTCTAAGGTAAAATTACCTGTTTTAGGAGCCGCATATGCGGCAAGAACTACTGCGTCTTCTGACACTAGTCCAATTGCGTCAGCACCGCTTTTTGACCCATACAACATATTATCTACTATAGTAACTTCGGCATTGACGGTTGTAGCCAATCTTCCTGCAGCAATAGTTATTCTACCGCTATACGAACCGTTAGTGCGCACCCAAACATTGTCTTCGGCAAATATAACCTGCGAACTTCCTACGCTAATATTATTAGCAACACTAACTAAAGTTAGAGCAGATGTATATGGAGTTTTTGTATCGTCTTCTGCGTTGACCTGAAAAAGATCGTAAGTTCCGTCACTATTTAGACTAATTAAGTAACCTTTTGTAGCAGAATATGTACCTGTCGTACTGCGCTGTGGTAGATAGTTTGGTGTTAAGGTAGTTGGAGTCTGAGTACAAGGACTAGCGACCAACGCTAATGCCGACGTAGAACCGTTAGCTAAAAATGCGTTCTTTTTAATAGTGCACAAGCTGCCAATTACTTGGTTAAAATCTAATGATGGAACTGGGTAACGCCAACTTGTTTTTGATCTTGTAGCACAATTTACAGGAGTAGTCACAGAATTACTACACCATACACCAGGGTGACTACTACCGTCGCCACCTATTGCAAAAGAAGGAGTGTACGTCGTATTTGCACTCGTAACATCGGCATTGCTTGCGCCGTCCATTCTTACGCCTTGGTTAGAATGCACTGGCCCGTTCGCAGATTCGGTATTACCAAACCAAATTTCGGTATCTGCAGATATTGCATAGCTAGCATACGACGGAGAACCAATTTGAGCTTCTACCACTCTGTTGCTTTTACTGCCTGTTATATTGCCTATTGATCGCACTGTTACAATACTAGAACCTCCGCCTTGAGGCTTTATCCATAAAGTGTAAGTACCAGTAATAACAGCGTTGTCGTCTATATAATTATGTACATAAGGACCGTAGCCTAAAGATGGATCCGGAGTAGTAGGAGTAGTAAGACCGTCTTTAAAATCTGCAGGGCTATGGCTTAGATGCCATAAATAATAATTAATACCTGCTTCGGCTACGTTAAATGCTTGTTGGCTTTTAACGTTTCTGCTTACAACATCAAAGTTTGTTTCTACTATCATTAATGCTGATGTAAATATCATTATAAATATTACTATCGACGAAAGTAGTAATAAAAGCGCAAAACCTTGTTGAGGTTTTTTTATCTTATTTTTCATAAATTAGTCTTTCTGTTCCTAAGTGATACGTCTAGCGAAATAGTAGAAAACGAAGTGGAGTTGGTGGTTGTTTTTACAGATAAACTTACACGAATACCATATATAGTTCGCAATTCTGTAATAGGCATACTAAGTATACCGCCCGCAGAATCAAGATACGTGAATGTGTTTACGCTAGCTGGTGTGTAAAAATTATCTATAATTGTATAAGTTTTTTTGCTGGCCGTTATAAGCGACCCTATTGGAGGATTAACCGTATAAGGAGTTACGTCAGCTAATAAGTTTTTACCGTCTGCACTTTTGTAATAATCAATCTTAGAAACATAGGCATCACCAGGAGAAAAATAGCCATCTATACTAAGATTCGTATAGGTTGCAGTTGATACGTCGGTTGCACCGCGCACTACTTTAGCTATACGCTGTGATTCATCTGTAATTGTTGATAGTCTTAGCCCATCTTCTTCTAGGTGTAAAAAGTTTGTAATAGACTCTGTGGTAAAAGAATAAGCAGTTAATCCAATTATACTTAGCAAAGATACGCTAATTAAAACTTCTAGGACTGTAAATCCCTTATTGTTTTTTACTGTTTTTTTATTAAGGTAGTACATTTATACCACCCTGCAAAGGACTTCCTGGCAAAGTCAAAACATTGCCACCCGAAGTTATGGTTAACGTCGACATTCCGGTGTCTACACCTGTCATATTTACAGTACAACTAAGTTGCAGGCCACTGGAATTACCTACACAAGATGCAGTGCGTGAATCTGAGCCATTCACTAGTTTAACGCTCGTAGTACAACTAGATGCCGTAGCCGAACAAGGCAAGTTTACGCCTGTAAGCTGAAAAGCGAATGCGCTTAATCCTCCTGCAGCAATACTTAGATCTGAAGGAGTTATAGTAAAGACTCTTGGAAAACTTGAAGATGTAGAGAATATTAACTTAACGTGCTGCAAGTAGTTAACGCCATTGTATGTGTACGTCACCGAAGGCGGAGAAGACGATGAATATGTAGGGACAGTAATAGGATTAAGTGAATTTATTCCACCGTCAGGTACAGCAGCTACCAAATAATATGTCGTAGCACCAACCGTACAACTTGTAGCTCCTAGGTCTCCACAAAATATATAATTTAGGGGCACTAGATTGGTAAACACTGCATTTCCGCCCGAGTCGGTAGTAGGACGAGTGTCGGACGGCGACATATTGTCATAGTAATACTTTGTATCTGTAACGCTATTATATTTTTTATAGCCACCCTTAACATACAGTTTAAGCCCAGAAATTGAAGCACCAGATGTATTAACTGCTTCTGCCCAAAGACTATTCGTACCCTGAGGCAATAGTACTAATGTTAAAACTGACGACTGTTGTGTAAAAATTTGCTTGTTAGAATAGTTGGGTTGCAGTGTACCCGTAGGAACAATTGTTGTAAGCGTAGAATACCCAATTTTAGACGCAGTAATAGTGTAATCGTAATTTGTGGTGTCGGGCGGTAAACCGTAAAAAATCGCGTTACCTAAACTGTCGGTGCTGTCGTTTACGTTAACGGCAGGAGTTACAGTTGCGTTAACGACATTTACCGTAGCGCCGGTTATTGGGTTTCCTGTTGCGTCAATAACGGTAACATATAGCGCACCAGTAGAACTGGCCGTTTCGGCTACTCTTGCAGAAACTTGTGAATCTACCTCTGCTAATTTTGAGTTTTTAGCTGTAGTAACTGATATATGAATAATCTTGTAATCTTGAGGGTTGCTGTCGGTTGTTGGAGCACCAGTAGGTGGTGGATAGTTTCTGCAATATGCTTGTTTTAAAGCCAATGTTGCGTAAGATGCACAGCCATCAAATGAATCATCGACATAGTTAATTGAACTAACTACTGTATATGCTACGCCGTTAATTGTTTTTATAGTTGTGCTTGGTAGTGGGTTTGCGCTGTAAATAGCTCCCCCAGATATGGCCAAGCTATCAAAGGGCAATGATTTTAAATATTCCATTTGATTAGTTGCAATAGTTATTGCAACGGCTTTTCTTTTAGTAAAATTAGTACTAGTAACTAATGATCCATAAAGCGTCACTAATCCTATGGACATAATCGCAAGCACAGCACTAGCCACCAGCATCTCTACCACCGTAAAGCCTTGTTGTGTTCTGTAGCTTCTACTTTTCATAATTCCCCGTTGTTTATATTGTACCAAGCTTAAGCATTTTTGCGAGCATTAATATTTATACAATGGTAAATATTAATACGTTTATGCTAATATAGTCTAAGAAGAAAGTTGACTATAAAAAATAGATAATGGTGGGTAAACAACAACTATTTTACAAAGACAGGCCTGTTTTTGGTTTTGACATTGGCAGAACATCTATTAAGCTAATGCAACTTACAAAAACCAAAAAAGGTACTGTAGTAGACGGATACGGAACAATATCGTTTGACCCTAAAGCAATAGCTAACGGAATAATTGTAGACCCCGAGATTATAATTAAAGCCGCCCATGAACTTATAGAAAACCAGATGGTTGGTAAACTAACTACAAAAAAAGTTGCCGTTAGCCTTCCTAACGCACATAGTTTTAGTCGCATACTTACGTTGCCTATAATGGACGCAAAAGATCTTGCTCTAGCAGTAGAACTAGAAGCCAGTCAGTCGATTCCCTTGCCATTAGAAGACCTTTACTATGACTACGAGGTAATGAAGGCAATAGACGACCAAACACAAGAAGTACATCTTGCAGCTTGCCCAAAATCTATCATTGATTCTTACATGGGTATTTTTGAAGCCTTAGGCTTAGAAGTAGAATTAGTTGAATCAAATATTAGTGCTGTAACGCGCATGGTTATACAGGCCGAAGAACATGAAGAAACTTCGTTAATAGTAGATTTTGGTTCTACAGCTTGCGATCTTTCGGTTTATGACGGATCAACTATTCGTATTACAAGCACGGTTAACTGTAGCGGTGACGCAATCACAGATCTTATATCCGAAAAGCTAGGGCTAACTAAACAACAAGCTCATAGTATTAAAACCAGATACGGACTAGAAACCAGTAAAAAACAAGAGTTAATTTTGGGCGCAGTTGGCCCAGAGCTAGACAAACTTACAAGCGAAATCAGAAAAGTAATTAGATATTACGGTGAACGTAGCGCCGGAAAAGATGATATAGGTCAAATAATAATATTAGGCGGCGGAGCAAATTTGCCGGGATTAAGTGGCTACATTACAGAACGAGCACGACTACCCGCAAGATTATGTGCACCATGGAACAAA
>CALRCT010000021.1 GCA_943354655.1 uncultured Candidatus Saccharimonas sp.
AGCGCAAACTAGCGACAAAAATCTACAATCAATACGAAGACACAAAAGATAGTAGGAGCAAAGTAATTTACGATAGCCGCCATGACAGGTATACTTTTCTTGATGTTTCGCCCAATAGAGTCGCCGGGCAAAAAATAATCCAAGACGCTATAAGTTTGGGCCCTGACAATAACGAGCGTGTACTTTTTGAATCACATTTTGTAAATGGACGCCTGCAGCGTTACGATGGCACCCCTCTTGAACCTAAAGATATTTTATTATACAACCGACAGGTTATATCTGCACAAAAAAACGTATCTAAATATATAGGACTTGCTGTTTACGAAATAGGTAAGCGCGAAGAACAAGAACAGGGCGGTGGTTTAGGTATGTGGCTACAAATAGCTAACAAAATGCACTCCGAACTGGGTTATAGTCAAGAAGACATTATGGGTGTTTATGCTGGACTGCAATACATGAAAAAGGGTCAATACTTAAGCATTAAACATACTCCTTTAAATCTAGTAGACAAAGACGGCGTAGGATTAAAAGATACTGATTCCGACTATTCAACCAGGTTAGCTGGCAGTAAGTATGTTTTTGGCGACCTTAAAGAGCGTAGTTATGTAACAGAGCTTGCAGATAAGTTTGCAGGACACCAAATGACTTTTAGTGCCGCCGACGTGGTAGACACATTAAGACTAGCAAGACTTGTTAGCGACCGACTGGGCGACGGAACAAAAACTACAAAGCAAATGAACAAACGTGGCTACCAAAATGATGCTTTTATTATGCACAAACTATGGTCAACCGTAGAAAACAGTCGTATGGGAAATAACTCTACAGAAGTTGGTAAAGACGGCCTTAGCCCTGAAGATATGGCTAGAATGCAAGAAAGAGCATTAGCTGGAATTGGTTCGGGATATCCTCCAAGAATTTCTGGTTCTGCAGAAGCCAACCAGGCCTGGAAGATACTTGCAGCCGTTGTTGATGCCGCAGCCATAAAGAACCCTGTTGTGAAGATGTTTAACGAAGAAGAATACGCTGCTAACGGCAAACAGTTGGCTAAAAAGTAAATAGCTTAGTTCTTTATACTTTGACCGTAGTCGTCTATAATACTGCTTAAGTATGGCAGTGTATAAGATTCCTCAGGATGTAGAGGCCGACGACAAGTTTGTAGGCCCTCTTAGCTTTAAGCAGTTTATATATATTGGTATTGCTACCGTAAGTTCATATTTGTCTTTTTTGTCTGTTACTAAGGGGTTTTGGCCGGCGCTTATATTTTTTGCACCTTTTATTATTGCTGGTGGTTTTTTGGGGTTCCCTTGGGGGCGTGATCAGTCTACAGAAGTTTGGTTGGCGGCACGTATTAGGTTTTTTATTAAGCCGCGTGTACGAATATGGAATCAGTCGGGCGTGATAGAACTGGTTACGATTACGGCGCCAAAAAAAATAGAAAAGATTTACACGAATGGTTTAAGTAACAACGAGGTTACTAGTCGTTTGAGCGGTCTTGCAACATTGTTAGACAGCAGGGGATGGGCAGTAAAAAACATGTCTAGCGATGCTTATTCTAACCCACTAACTCAACAGACTGATGGCAACGAACGTTTGCTTGGAATGACAGAAATACCAAAACAAGTAACCGAAAGCACTGCCGGCGCTGATGTTTTGGACGAAACAAGCAACACTACTGCTCTTCATTTTGAACAAATGATAAAAGATTCTGAACAAAAACATCATAGTGAGCTTATAAACAAAATGCACAATCAAATAGAAAACCCGTCTGTGGCGCCCAACACCGAGCCTGGTCAGGTAGCCGATTTTTGGTTTTTGCAACAAGGCCAAGGAACAAACAACACACCAGCACCTTTGCAAAACCAACCAGCAGTAGACCCTTTATACACTACTTTTCAGACTCCGGCGCTAGTAAATCCTTATAGCCAGCAGCCGCAAACCGCACAACCCACAAATGACGTAAGTCCGTCTTTGGCCGAGCAAGAGCTTTTGCAAAAATTGCACAAACAACAGACAGAGCCTTTTCAGCCTTATAGCCACCTAAGAACAATCCAGCCCCTTGACGATCAAAACAATGCACAAAATGCACAACAAAATACTGAACCGGCTACAGTGACAGCCCCTGTAAGTCCTGCTATAATGAACCTTGCAAACAATGATGACTTAAACATTGAAACGATTAGTCGTGAAGCTAATAAAAGTAAGGGTTTAGAAAATGGTAATGAAGTAGTAATTTCACTACATTAAGTTTTGGGTGGTAAAAAAATAATATGAATCCGCAAGATATAAACTCTGGTTCTAACGCTACAACTACGGCGTCTTTACCTACCTTTAATCAACCCAATCATGCTCAGCCTGCTGTATATGGGCCACAACAAGCTCAACCTCCAGTAAATAGCAGTAATCCAAACAGCACCCAAAATAGCCTGCAAATAGCCGAAATACGTGACGGAATTGTAATTATGAACGACGGTAGTTACCGCGCGGTCGTTATGTGTAAGGCTATAAACTTTGATTTAATGAGCCCCCAAGAACGTGAAGCCGTGGAATACAGCTATCAGGGATTTTTGAACTCGCTGTATTTTCCTGTGCAGATTTTTGTAAGAAGTCAAAAAGTTGATTTGCGTCCTTATATAGAAAAATTAGACAAGATTCGTAGCGAACATTCTAATATGCTTTTGGCATTATTAATGGAAGATTACATTGGTTTTATGTCTGATCTTGCTACGCAAACCAACATTATGGATAAAAAGTTTTATGTTGTTGTACCGTTATTTGCATCTGTAGAGGTCAGTAAAGTTGTAGGAAAAGCCGCCAATGCGGGTAAGGGATTTTTTGCGAATGCTTTTGGTAAAAAAGAACAAACTGTGGTCATTAACGAAGCTGATCTTGAAAGAGCCAAATCCGAATTACGAAACAGAGTACAGGCTACTATTAGCGGGCTTCAGCAAGCTGGCGTTCAGAGCCTTCCCCTAGACACCCAAGAACTTATCGAGCTTTATTACGACGCATATAATCCTGACACTGCTACCAGACAACAGTTAAAAAACTTTGATGACCTAACTGTGCCTGTAGTAACAAAAGGACAGGGTGTTGCACCTCAACCAGGCCTAGAAAAGGAAGTAATGTAGTTATGGGAATATTTGGCAATAAACAACCCGCATTAGACCCAGTGTCGCTTGCTCAGTCGCAAAAACTACGCGAACAACAAGAAGTTAACAGCGCTTTTCAAAAAGGAATTACCGCTTTAAGAGATTTTATTGCTCCTGCTAGCATCGAATTTCAGAGTAGTTATTTTCAGATTGGCACACGATTTGCCCGAACTTATTACGTGTATGGATACCCTAGGCAAATCTTTACTGGCTGGATAAGTAGCATGGTTAACATTGACGAGATCATAGATTTGTCGTTTTTTGTTTACCCCGTCGAAAGCCAGGTGGTTTTAGAAAACTTACGTAAAAAAGTTGGGCAGCTAGAAGCCGGAATCCAAATTGATGGCGAAAAAGGCAAAGTGCGCGACCCAGGAAAACAAGCGGCAATTATGGATGCCGAAGAACTTAGGGACAAGCTTCAGGTTGGCGAAGAACGGTTTTTTAGGTTTGGTTTTTATTTTACAATCTATGGTTCAACAATGGACGAACTAGAATTTGTAAGCCACAAAATAGAAAGTATTTTGGGTCAACAACTTGTTTACAGCAAGCCTGCAAGCGCTCAGCAAGAACAAGGGCTTAACAGTACATTGCCTCAATTTACAGACCAGCTACAGATTCGTCGAAACATGAACACCGGGGCAATAAGTACTAGTTTTCCTTTTACTAGCGCCGACCTAAGTCAAGATAGCGGAATTTTGTACGGCATAAATATGCATAACAGTGGGCTGGTTATATTTGACAGGTTTAGTCTAGAAAACGGCAACAGTGTTGTTTTTGCAAAATCTGGTGCTGGTAAAAGTTTTACTGTTAAGCTAGAAGCCTTGCGCAGCATGATGCTTGGTATAGAAGTGTTTATTATTGACCCAGAAAATGAATATCAACGAATGTGTGATGCTGTGGCGGGGTCGTATGTAAGACTTAGCCTAAGTAGCACAACCCGTATTAATCCTTTTGATCTGCCAAAAGTAGTCGACGACGACGAATCCGACAATGCTCTGCGCAGCAACCTTATAACCCTACACGGATTGCTTCGACTTATGATGGGCGGGGCGCAGGCACAAATGGCAGGTGCAGCCGCAGCTACTAGCCCGGTTTTAAATCCAATAGAAGAAGCCGATTTAGACGCCGCATTAATAGAAACATACGCTAAAGCTGGTATTACAAACGACCCTCTAACGCACAGAAGCCCACCTCCAACTATTGCCGATTTATATGATGTTTTGCTACATTCAGGGGGCACAGGGCCACAACTTGCGCAGCGACTACGTAAATATACTACCGGAACTTTTGCAGGCATCTTTAGTCAGCAAAGCAACATCGACATAAATAATCCTTTAGTTGTTTTTAATATTCGCGACCTAGAAGATGAACTTAGGCCGGTTGCTATGTACATTGTTTTAAACTTTATTTGGAACAAAACAAAGACTGACCGCAAAAAACGTATTCTTATTGTTGATGAAGCTTGGCAATTAATGAAGTACGAAGATAGCGCTAACTTTTTATTTAGTCTTGCAAAAAGAGCACGTAAATATAACCTGGGTATTACCACAATTACTCAGGATGTTGAGGACTTTATGGGAAGCCGAATGGGTAGGGCTATTGTTGCTAACGCAAGCATGCAAATACTCTTAAAACAATCGGCAAGCGCTGTAGATGTTTTGTCGGATACCTTTAAGCTTACAAGCGAAGAAAAAAAGCGTTTGAGCCAGTTCCCAGTAGGACAAGGGTTGTTTTTTGCTGGGCAAAACCACGTACATATTCAGATTTTAGCTAGCCCAACCGAAACAAGTCTTATTACCACCAACCCAGACGAAGTGCGTAAAATCGAACAACAAAGTCAGCAGGCTCAGCAAATAAACATGCAAGATCCGTCGACTTTTAATGGGGCTGTGCAAATACAGTAAGATGCAAAAAAATGCCTAACGACTTACAGGAACGCAAAGGATACGAATACGACGATAATTTTAGGCCTAGTGGCAGCGTCGACGATCTTGAAGCCGCCTATGGTTCTGCTAGCGCATCTGACGGTGACATGCCAAGTGGACATCCTAGTAAAAAATCATTAGACGGCGACGACCTTAAGGGGGCCGAAGCAGGCGCCAAAAACAACACGACTTCTGCACCAGCACTGGGCGGCGAACAAGACAGATTAGGCAAGGGTTTTACCGGCAAAGATGCACTTGGAGCTGTTTTGTCTAGCACGCCAACTGGGCGAGTTGCAAAATTTATGACTGCCGCCAAAAGCAACAAAGGCAAAGGCGCAGGCATAGGGGGAATTATATTTTCTTTAATGTTGGCTTTTTTTGGGCTTAGTTCTTTTAATTTACAGCATTATTCTGATAACTTTTTAAAAAAGACAAATGGCACAGCAAATAGTGTATTAAAAAAGCGCAAACTAAAAGCTTTTAACAATGTAATGCAACGGGTAAGTCGCGGTTCGGGAACGGCTTTTGAAAGTTTAAACGGCGCAAATAGCCTAAAGGCCTTAGAGGCAGACGGCCTAAAGCCTAATTTTGCTAAAGGACAGCTAGAATTTACTAGTAGCACTGGCGAAACAGGTATTTTAGATTTAAAGGCTGCTGATTTTGATTCAGAAGTTAAAAGTTTTTTGCAAAAAAGCGACAGCTTTGCAGCTGAATTTAGCGAAAAAGTAATGAGCAGCGAAAAGTCATTGGGTCAGGCGTTTGGTGGTCAAACAGCCGAGAGTTTTTATTCAAGGTTTAAAATAACGCGTTTTATTAAGTGGTTGTCTAGGGCCGAACCCGAAGGTGTGTCGGCCGCAAAAGCTTTAGCCGATGCCGTAAAACATCAAAATGATGCCCTGCGCGCACAAGACACAGCAGTTGCAGAACCCGGGGTAAACACACTTCCGGACGAACAAGCAAAAGACCCATTGGCCGTAAAACAGAATGATTTTTTGAACGCAGAAACAGCCAATATCGCAGATGACCTGGTCGCTAATGCCGATGCCGTAGAAGCCGCATCTTTAATAGAGGGTGATGTGGCCGCTGCGGCATCAGCCGAATTTGCAGAAGCCATAGAAAAAGGTGCAATGGTAGAAATAGCTGCAAAATCAGGACTAGATGTAGCGTCAAAAGCTGCACCCTTAATTGCCGAAAGTACTCTTACTTTTGGGCTTCCTGCCTTACAAGAAAGCTGTAAGGTTAAGGGTAAATTACAAATGGTAAACAACGTACGTCGTACTATGTATGCCATACAATTAATGGGTATAGGTTATGATTTTTTGACTATAGCAAGTCACCAGCGTGCTGGCTTAGTTACCGGTAAGGCGCTGGCTAAATACCAGTATTGGATGGGCAGAGAAGACAAAAACACCGGTAAGTCTTTTTCTAATTCTGGCGGCATAAACAATGCGCTAGGCAATAAAAACACGCACGCTAATCCACAAAACCTAGGCAAGCTTTCGGTTGGGTTTGCGTCGGCCGGAATACTTGCGTCAATATCACGATTTGTTAACCGATTGCCGGGCGTTAGTAATGGTTGTAAGTTTGCCAATAATGGCTTTGTTAACTTGGGCATTGCTATAGTTGGTATCGGCGCGGCAATCGCGTGTACGGCGTGTAGTGTAGGCGCTGCGATTGCTAATGCAGCACCCCTGATAGCGTTAGTTGTTGTTGGAGAGGTTGTACTTCAAATAGCTACTCCTATTCTTATAAAATCGGGTGCAAAAATGGCGCTTAATGGCCTTGAATC
>CALRCT010000022.1 GCA_943354655.1 uncultured Candidatus Saccharimonas sp.
ATTGCTTCACTAGGAATAAACATTAATGCTTGGTCTAATGTGCCGTTTTTGGGTTGAATGTATTTTGCCGTTTCATCTATTCGTTTTTTTAAGTCTTCTTTAAATGCTTTTTCTAATGCTGGTCTGTCTTCTGCAGACGCGTCTATTAACCTATTGTAATTTTCAAGGCTAAATTTACTGTCTATAGGCAATAACTTGTCGTCTAGTTTTATTATTGCATCAACAATTGTGCCTTCGGCTAATTTATATTGCAGCGTATAAGAACTTGCTGGTAATAAATTCTGCAAAATTTGATCCAAATAAAATTCTCCTAAAACTCCGCGTTGTTTTGGATTTTGAAGTACGTTCTGTAAAGATTTAAGTTCGTCGGCCACATCTACAACGCGTTTGTTTGTTTCGTCTAATTTTGTAAGTCGTTCCGTAACATCGGCTACAAGTTTTGCACTTGCCGCCAATTGACGAGTCATGCTTTCTTGGTTTTTATCTAATTTTGTATCTAACTGCCCGCTTAATTTTTCTTGTAACTTTTCTACCTGCATACTCATTGCCTGAATGTCTGCTTTTAACATCAGCTGTGACTGATTATCTTCTGCTGGCTTTTTGGCTCGCATAAAAAATATAACGGCTGCCACGTTTATAAGTAATAACACTACAATAAGCACTTGCATGATTATATTATAACTTACAACAAGTAATTTAGTGGCCTACATCTATAAATTTATGAGCAAGTTGAATCGCAATAGCAACAGTAGCAATGCCAAGTACAAATAATACTGGTCGCCAATCGAATAGTTTTTTATGCGAAGATTCTTCATGAATACTAGGTATTAGATCGCTCATAGCAATATATAACAAAAATCCAGCACTTACGCCTATAAGTGCACCTAGCGGTAACTTATCGGCGCTACCTAGTGCAAACGTTATGACCGCTAACGCAACTGTAGCCAAAGCACTAAAAACATTTACAAATAGTACCTTTTTACGACTTAGCCCGCGTGATAAAAGCAATCCAAAGTCACCTATTTCTTGAGGAATTTCATGAGCTGCTACAGCTATCGTAGTTACAATGCCCGTAGGAACACTTATTAAAAAGCTTGCAGCAATTGCTATGCCGTCTAAGGCGTTGTGCAGCGTATCGCCAATAATTATCATTCCTACTCTATGGTCTGTTTGATCATTTTCATGTTCATGGTGATGATGAAACCAACGCAAGAATCTTTCTAAGTAAAAGAACAAGGCTATACCAATAAGTACAGACCACATAACTGTAGTTGAAGATGATTCTTCTAAACCATCAGTCAACAAATCTAAAAATACCGCAGCTAACAAAGCTCCTGCTGCAAATGGAGTTGCGTATTTAGCTAAAGCTTGCGCGGAATTTTGCCTGCTAAGCAGTAGTACTCCGCCAATTAACGAAAAAACGCCTCCGACTAATGAAAAAAATATAACGTGCCAATATGTTGCCATTTGTGTAACCTTTCGTATTAATAGTACGCTTTACTGCTAATTTATTGCAATTATGTCGCAATAAAAGTATAATTTGCAACAATGGACAACGTACACGCTACCCTAATTAAGCAGTTGAATTCTAATAATTTTAGTATTACTAAAACACGCTTGGCTGTATTTGATGCACTGCTTAATAAAGAACCTTTAGCAATGAAGAATTTAGTATTAAATTTAGCCAAAATAACAGACAGAGCAAGTGTATATCGTACTGTAGATTTGTATGAAAAGCTGGGCATTGTACAACGACTAAACATTGGGTGGAAGTATAAAATAGAACTGTCCGACAAATACCAAGAACATCATCATCATATAAGTTGTAGTATTTGCGGGCTTTTAATATCTACCGATGGTGATTCTCATATAGAACAGGATATTAATGAACTAGCTAAAAAACACGGATTTAAAATATTGTCACACCAGTTAGAAATACAGGGTGTTTGCAGTAACTGCACAAAGTAGCAGTATAATGAATTTATGAGTCTTATTCCGTTAGCCGAAAAAATGCGGCCTAAATCACTTAACGATATAGTTGGTCACGATCATTTGCTTAAAAATAGCGGCTTAATATCTACACTGTTAAACAATAAGCAAGTTGTGTCTTTAATATTGTGGGGTCCTGCAGGTACAGGAAAAACAACAATTGCAAGAATTTTAGCACAAAACTCAGGAGCGGATTTTATAGAACTATCGGCTGTTACGTCTGGACTAGCAGATGTTCGTAAAGTTATTGAACATGCCAAACAAAATCATCGCCTAGCCCAAGTTACGGTGCTATTTGTAGACGAAATTCACAGGTTTAACAAAGCTCAACAAGACGCATTTTTACCATACGTCGAAAACGGAGTATTAACACTTATTGGTGCCACCACCGAAAATCCAAGTTTTGAAGTTATTGGACCACTATTATCGCGTATGCGTGTAGTTGTTTTGCAAAAATTAGCAACAACAGAAATCGAAGTAATACTTATTAAAGCCAGAAAAAGACTTAAAATTACTACCAGTATACTACCCATAATTTCGGTACGATCAATTGCAAAATTAGCAGACGGTGACGCACGCCGTGCACTTGGGATTCTGGAACTGTGCACACAACTTACAGACAAAAAAATAGATAATAAAATTATTGCAGAAGCCGCACAAAAACCATTAGTTGGATACGACAAAAATGGTTCACTACATTACGATTTAATAAGTGCATTTATTAAAAGTTTAAGAGGTAGTGACGCAAATGCTGCGCTGTATTATATGGCTCGTATTTTGGCCGGCGGCGAAGATCCAAAGTTTTTAGCCAGGCGTATGGTTATTTTTGCTAGCGAAGATATTGGAATAGCTGCTAGCCCTGCGCTTAACTTGGCAGTAAGTACTTTTTTGGCAGTCGAACGCATTGGCATGCCAGAATGCGAATATAATCTTTACCACTGCGCAACAGTCCTAGCAGGAGCAAAAAAATCACGCGCCGTAACCGACGCTATGCATAAAGCTAAAAATACTGTTACCGAAAAAGGTAACCTGCCAGTACCACTACATTTACGTAATGCCCCAACTAAATTAATGAAGAACATAGGTTATGGCAAGGGATACGATTGGCAAGCTGATTTTAAGCACCCACAAGGTTTTTTACCGCCAGAATTATCTGATCTTAATCTTTTTTAGATTTGTCTTCTAGTTCGTGAATTCTGTCGTGGCCTAAACCGTAATAATGCGCAATTTCGTGCCATAAAGTTCGTTTTATGTTTTCTTTAAGATCATTGTCGTTATTGCTTGCTTGTTCTAATGGTATCTTAAATATTGTTATCTTATCTGGTAGTACTAAATTATAATTATTACCCCTCTGAGTACGCGGAATTCCTTCATATAATCCAAACAAAGTTTGCCATGCTTGCAGGTTTTGCCGCCTACGCTGTTCTTGGGTCGGTAAATCTCCAAAAGTTATAACTATGTTTTGCAGACCAGCAATATACTTCTGAGGAAGTTCGTCCATTGCTTCGCTTATCATTGCTTCAAATTGTTCGTTGCTTACTATAAACATAACTATATTAAGTATAGTTACTTTAAGTCGATTCGTCCATTATTTTTACTGCCCTGCTTTGTTTATTCCATATCTTTGATGTTACCAAATGCAACTCGGTCTATTATAGTGCCGTTCATATCCATCATATTTGCTGGTGTTACAGTAAATTCGCCGTAGCGATTATTAACTGTATCTAGTGCGTCGCTAATGCGTCTGGCTGCCAAATATCCACGTTCGTTACCAAATATATCAAGTTGTTCTGGATCCCATTTGTGTAAATCAAAAGTTGTGACAGATATAATTCTGACTGGTTCAACAACCTTAGCAGATTCTAGCAATCTTTTAGCGTGCGCAAATATGTCATGCGTTGCGTATAATCTTGATCCAACTTTTTCACCATGATGCCAACCAGTACGTTGATCTGTAAAAGCATTAGACCCAGTAATACTCCAAAGTCGATGATTGCTTGCAAACCCCATCCACAAACTTATTCCACCTGCGTACAAATTATTTTTGCGTAACCTGCGACCTGTCTTTTCGGCTAATTTCATTAATATTTTATTAAGTTCTTCTGGGTCTGATGTTTGCTTTGCTATGGCGTGCTGGTGCCCAATAGTTTTACGCCCAAATTCACGCCTGTCTGGTTCGTGCCCACGCAGACGCATATACCATTGCTGGCCTACAATACTTTTAAACACACGCTTTCTTAAATATTCTTCGTCGGCGTCTAAAAATTGTAAGGGCGTTTTAATACCGTGCGCCTCTAGCCGTCGCTTATACCTGGTATTAATTCCCGGCAAATCTAATAAATCTAACGATTCGTAAGTGTCTCGTAAATTTTTATGATCTATTAAATCTAGGCCATTTGGTTTGTGTAATCCTGCCGCCAGTTTTGCCAAAAAACGATTTGGACCAATTCCTACGTTTACTGTCACTGCTTCACCTAAACTCTGGTAAATACCATCTTTAATCTGATACCCTATACTTTTAACTGTCATTCCCTGCTTAAAAAGAGGTGAGTTTTCTAGGTGCATAACAAATTCGTCTATAGATTTTGGCGTAACGTCGTCGGTATATTTAAGTAATACGTCTTTAAAGCGCCTGTGGGCTTCGCGGTACTTTGGAGGGTCTGGAGTCATTATTACTATTCCCGGGCACAACAATCGAGCCTGAGCCACGTTTACACCCAGTTTTACGCCCATTGCCTTTGCCTCATAGCTAGACGCAATTACAAAACCACGCGGCGTATCATAAGCCGCTACACCAACGGGTTTACCGCGCAATAGTCTATTTGCTTGTTGTTCTATTATTGCAAAACAACTATTAAGATCAATATGCATAACTAGCGGTTCGGTAGTATTTATATCAAGCTTCAAACCGCTCATATACCACCTCCATTTGATCGGCTGTCATATATTCTTCTATTGTCCAATGTAGCGTGGTGGCGTCTAAGGCTAATTTAAAATACGCCGTTCCTCCAACGTCACCCATACTAAAATGATGAATCAAAATGTCACCACGCCGTGTCTTATGCCAAAAATCTATTTTACCTAACTTGTATATTTGGCCCTGCCAATTAAGCTGGTATGGCTGCACTTGTCTGCTACTAGAATTATAGTAAGACACTACCGAAACTGGTTCGTTTAAACTTTCACGCATATCAAAAAATCCTTCTTGTCTGTTAGTAGGTGTAAGTTCGGTATACGTGTACCCCGAAAACGAATTGGATTTTTTGAATAGGCGGTTTAACCGGCTATAAATATGAGTCTTGTGAAGTGGTCGTATAACCCATCACATAGGCTAGCTATATTGTAGCAAATTATGCAAGCGGCATGCTTACTTTAAAGGTGCTTCCCTTACCTTCTTTGCTAGTAACAGATATTTGTCCATCATGCATGTGAGCTATTTTTTGCGCCAATGCAAGACCAAGTCCATAGCCATGACTATTGCCACCCGTACGACTTGTGTCTGCCCGGTAAAATCTGTCAAATATATGTGGTAAATGGTTATTAGATATGCCTACTCCTTGATCGGATACCGACAAGTTCATAAACTTATTGTCCTGCACGACTTTAACTGTAATATTGGTGTCTTTTTTAGAATACTTTATGGCGTTGTCTAGCAATATAACCACCATTTCGGTAAGCGAAGATTCGTCACCTATAACAAATAGTTCTGGTGACATAGGTAACTTAGTTAAAATATTAATATTTTTTGCATTGGCCGACGAAGACGCAACGTCGACCGCTTTAGATATAATTAAACCTACACTGGTGTTTTCTTTTGGCAAACTATCTTCGTCAAGACTAGCAAGCAATAACAAGCGTTCCGATAAGTGCGTTAGTCTATCAACTTCTTCAAGATTACTTACGAGTAACAGTTTTGCCTGTTTTGGATCAAGTTTGTCGTTCATTAATGCAACTTCTATTTCGGTTTTCATAGTTGCAAGCGGCGTTCTAAGTTCGTGACTTGCATCGGCCGTAAAACGTTCTAGCGCAACGTGCGCTTCTTCTATTGGAGCAAGTGTGCGCCGCGCTAACGCATATGACAAAAAACCACCTACAGACAAAATAATTACATTTATAAACACCAACTGACCGACTAGTTTACTTTTACTTGCATCGTGTTCGTCCAACCTGTCTTCTAAAAACATTTTTCTTTGCATAGGATCTTGCCTAAAACCAATAAATCTATCCGCAGAACTTGCAGTTCTTACATAGTTACGGTCAATTTCTGTACCTAAAACTCTGTACAGCGTTGTACTAAATAATAAGCTAACAATCATTAAAACTAATAAATAAACACCTGTTAGTTGTACTGTGGTTTTTTTAAAAAGTAGTTTTTTCATACTGATTCCCCAAAAACATACCCAAAGCCACGTTTTGTATGAATTAAATTATTGGATTTTTTGAATGGCTTGTCTATTTTGTTACGTAAATATCCTATATATACCTCTACTGTGTTGGGTAAAATATCTGCATCATAATCCCAGACGTGTTGCGTAAGAGTATCTTTGCTAATAACCTTGTCGGCGTTTCGCATAAAATATTCAAGTACTGCAAATTCTTTTTGGGTTAGATCGATTTTTTTGCCTTCGCGTTGTACGCTAAATTTTTGAGTATCCATTTCAAGATCGTCATAACTTAATAAAGACTCGACCGCTGTTACTGGCCTACGCAGTAAAGCCCTTACTCTGGCGATAAGTTCGACAAAAGCAAATGGCTTTACCATATAATCATCTGCACCAGTGTTTAGTCCAAACGCTTTGTCTAAAACCTTGTCTTTAGCAGTTAAAAGCAAAAC
>CALRCT010000023.1 GCA_943354655.1 uncultured Candidatus Saccharimonas sp.
AGGCAAGCCGGAGCGAAGCTATATCCCGGTCAAAGCTAAATTAATCTCGCAGTTTGGCCGGAACCAAAGCAAGGCGATACGAGTCTTTATTACTAACGCTTTAACAAATTAGAGTCATAGGTAACTTTTTGCGGAACCGTACCAGACTGAACGGGATCCATAGCACCATTTGCAACTTGAGCCTTGTACACGTTATGAATTTTTTTATGTCTATAAATTACTATAACTGCAACGGCCGAACCTATTAACAACGCAATACCACCAATCAATACTGTAATTATAGGAAAATCATTAATGTCTTTTCCGTTTTTAATATTTTGGTTTGCTGCTGCAATAAATTCATCAACATTTGGATGACTTGAATAAAGTTTTTTTACGTCCGCAAATCCCTTAACCGATTTTGAATAGTGAGCCGAGTTAAAATTACCAAGCGCTAATTCCCACGATGTTTGAGTCGCACTAGCTGGATCAATTACTACATTATTTGCACTGGCTAAATCTTTTAGATCTTGAATGTCTCTTACATAATTATAAGTACCGTCGCTGTCTTTAGTCGCGGTATAAGTAGATATTCCCACTACTTCACCGCTGTCATTAAATGCCGGTCCACCACTGTTACCATGACCAATTGTAGTGTCAGTTTCGATTAATTTTTTAGTACTTCCTAGCGCGTTCTTTATAGCCGACACTTTACCGCTAGTTAATGTCACCGAACTAAGTGCTGAATCTACAATTCCGTTATTAGTTGCATTACCTGGGTAGCCTAATATATTTAAATTAGCTCCCTGCATTAAGTTTAAAATGCTACCTAATTTGGCAACCGGGTAATCCTGTCCTTCTATTTTTATAATAGACACATCTGACGAATGAAACTGCGTAATACCGTCTACTGATCTAAAATCCTGAGCAACCGACTTAGCTCTTTTTACACTTTTTTGTTCGGCGTATTCTTTTCTGCTATTAGTCACGTCTATAAGTTCTTTAACGTCAGGCGAATCCTTAGCAAGTGCAACCAGTAGGTTAACTACGCTATTTTTTGTAGTTATTCTTGAACTTTTAATTTTGTATAGTCTGTCAAACAAATAATCTGCTTGCTCTTGGTCAGAACCAATTGGCAAATCTGATGCAGTTATATTTGCCTTTAATGCTAAAAAATCTACCAATTTTGCATCACCTTTTAGTAAGCCAGAAAAAGCAAATTGAATTAATATATCTTTGACATCAGAATTTGTTACATGACCGTTGCTGGCAATATAACCAGATTGATTAATAAAAAATCCAGACCCAGTACTTCCACTACAAGCGTCTTTAATTGCTAAGTTACCGTCAAAATAAATATCTTGGCAATATACATTAAATATTTTTACAACAGATGGACCGTACACAGAACTAATTGATTCCGATGATTTTTCTGAATCTAACGACTGAGCAAAAGCTAATTGGCCAAACAATGCGGATTCTATTAAATTACGGCTTTTTGCAATTTTTTCTTTTACTACTGCAGTCTGATTTATATATGTTGTTTTTGAATTATCAAAATTAAGGCTATTAATTACAGAGTCGTAATTAAAAACTTTATTCCCAGATAAATTACTGTCCATTACCTCTATGACAATTGTTTTATTATTTATTACACCTACATACGTAGTAAAAGATGGGTTTATGCCAGAAAATATGTGATTACCCGAACTAAACATCCAGTCTGATTTTATAAATGATTTATTACCTAAAACAACATTACTTGTGCCTGTTTTTTTAGCTATTAAAGTAGCTTTTGAAGTTATATCTTTAATTACCAAAGCTTCTACAGCAGACAAATTAGAAGTATCTTTGTAAATATCTTTAGAATAATACTTAACCGTTAGATTACTGTTTGCATACCCTACATCACCAAGCGACGGAGACATTCTTATAAGTTCATAAGGTCTAAGTACCGACAATTCGTTACCTATAAATAAATCACCGTTTGTGCTGTCTATACCACTAGCGTAAAGCTGTCTTGAATCAAAATTAATACTAAAGCCGTAGGTAGACGATATGGTTTGATCGCTAGATGCCACAATAGCAGTTGATCCAACAATATAATCTTTGGCACTTTTAATACCAGATTTAAGTTGAACATTGTACTTTATGCCAAGACCCAAAAAAAATATTCCGCCTATGAACATAAAGGCAAAACTAACAAAGTGTCTTTTGCGGTAAGGTTTAGAGTGGTGGTGTCTTATAGTAACCGTTTTAGACTTAGGCTTTTTATGAAGCTTTGGGTTTGCCAAGTTGTTGTTTTGTATATCTTCCACTGTTAAGCCTATTGTACTTATGCTTAGGCTCAGAGTAAAGCTATAAGTGGACTACAAAGAAATATACCTTCGTGTAGGTTGCTTGTCTTTTTTGTCGTTCAAAAAAGTATTAATGTCTTTTAAGCTGATAATAATGTGCGATCCCTTAACTTTGTCTCCGCTAACTTCTATACTTTTTATAATTTCGTATGCGTAGCCTGTACCGTAACTAATAATTATTGGTTCGGCTGTGTCGCCTACAGTTAAACGAAACAACGTTTCTATAGTTTGAGCCGACGCAGCAGTATTTGTTTTATCAATAACTCCAAAATCTCCACCTACAGCCTTACTTGGTTCGTCGTCTGAATATTGCTTAGCAAGGTCGGCAAAAACTCCGCCAGACTTTATAGCTGACATAACTGTATCCATTTTGGTCTTAGCTTCTGTGTCCAAACTGGCGTTCACTTTTTCTTCTAGCATCTGAGAACGCAAACTTCGCCTAAAATCGCCCAACGACCACCCGTAATACTCTTTAATTACGTCTTCAAATACTCTTGTACTGCCGCCTAGCCTATTTTGGCTTCTGGATACCTGAATCTGTGCATCTAGTTCTTGCTCTGTCACGTTAATAGACTTATCAGATGCAATTTGCTTTATTAGTGCATCATTAATAACTTTATCTAGCGAACGTTTTTTATAGTCGTCTAATTGTTGTTTTCCGGATTCGGTCGTAAATCCAATTTTTTGTTGCGTTTCGTAATAATGAATATAATGTCTAAGCTCGAATAAATAATTTTCGTAAGATATAAACCTTGAACCAGTTCTTGCTACTGGCAAAGGTACTACCTGAGTAACTCTGTACAAAAAAGATGATGTTGATTCTACTTTATATAAGGCAACTACACAATAAGTTGTAAAAGCTAATATAGATGTAACAAATAATGTGGTCGTTATTATAACTACCTTGTGTTTGCTGTGCTGCAAAGGATAGATGTATTTACGAGCTCCCTTTAGTACTTCTTCTCTGTGGCTTGCGACGGTTTCGTTGGTAATTCTAGGCATTCTGTCACTAGCTTCTTGTTTAGCTAATTTTTTGTCCTGCCTATTTTGCTTATATTGTTTTAATTTATTCTTCATCTTCTTCATCTTCTTTTTGATCTGTTATTTGCTGTTTAGGATTGCTAGCATTAGTATTTATACCTTGATCGCGCAGAATCAATAACAGTTCTTTTTGGATTTTAGCAGGATGGTGAACATCGTGTATTGTAAGGTCTCCAACAAAAGTCTGTATCATTATTGTACCAAATCCAAGTAACGTTTCCTGAAAGCCATTAATCTCGTAATTTACCATTTGTATTTGATTCAAAGCCAAGTCCACAACGCTTCTTTTAAACATTCCTTTTTGGGTGATCTGAATAAATCTTTGATCCGTAACAATATAGACACTAAAATGCCATGCTATCCAAGAAGGAAAAAACACCAACAAGCCCAAACCAAGTCCACCTAACAAGCCCAAATATAAAGATTCAAAAGTAACCCATATAAAAGAAGGTATAGTGCCCAGCGCTATTGCCGACATTCCAAATATTAAACCTTTGCGCATAACAATTGGGTGCTTGTTAAATACCATCAATACTTCTTCGTCGTCGTATTGATCAGCAAAATATTTATGAGCCATAAGCAACATTATATAGGATATAGGGTTTTGGAGATAGGATTATAAGATACATGACCTTTATTGCAGGCTGCCTGGTGTAGTACAAAATATCCTATCTCCAAGCCTCCATCTCCTATATACTGGTATTTATATGAGGTCCGGTAGCTCAATGGATAGAGCAGTTCCGTCCTAAGGAAAAGGTTGCAGGTTCGACTCTTGCCCGGATCACCAAAGTGAACGCCCCAGTTTATCTGGGGCTTTTGCTTTGCTGGTACGTCCAGATGTCGAGCCAAAAAGGTTCGATAATTTGCGTCTTGCAAATTATATGCCGAGCCCAACTTGCCCTACCAAAACAAATCAAATGGGCAAGCTGGAGCGAAGCTATCCTCTTGCCCGGATCACCAAAAAAAATACCGACCACAAGTGTCGGTATTTTTTTGTTTAAATAATTACTAGTTTTTTGGCTGAGTAAATACTTCGTGCGTTGCCTGATAATCAAAAATTTCGGCGTCGCTAAACCAATGTGCAATTTCTTTTTTTGCTTCGGCTGCATCTGCTGATGCGTGCAATACATTAGACACACCAAATCCGGCAGCTGATGCTGCGCCGTAACTAACATGTGCATAGTCACCACGTATAGTGCCTGGTACAGCAGTTTTTGGCTGTGTATCACCTACCATCTTACGCACCAAATCAATAACTTCAACACCTTCAAGAACCATTGCTAACACAGGACCTTGTAGCATTGTACGAAGTTGTGATTCAAAAATATCGTCACCTTTTCGGGTTTTTAATGAACCAATACCTTCGTAATGCTTAAAATAATGGTCATAATCTGGTGCAAGCATTTTTGCTGCAATTATTTTAAGTCCGGCTCGTTCAAAACGAGTCAAAACTTCGCCTACTATACCGCGCATTACAGCATCTGGTTTAAATACAATTAGTGTTTTTTCCATAAATTTGTTTCCTTTTTACTTAACCTTATTCTAACAGATATATACAGGAGGTAGGAAATAAGATTTAAGACAGCAAAAACGCCTAGACACCCTACCCCCCTATCTCCTATCTCTTATCTCCTATCTCCTATATAATGTGTTTATGTTATTAGCAAAAGCAAAAACTGATTATCTAGAATACCTAGAAATCGAACAAGGTAGATCACAAAAAACTATCCAAAATTACGATCATTACCTTACAAGGCTTTTAGACTTTGGCGGAGACATAACAATCGCCGACATTACACCTGAACTTATACGCAAATGGCGTTTATGGTTAAACAGATTAGGTACAAACACGAGTGATGAACTGCAAAAAAACACTCAAAATTATCATTTAATTGCACTGCGTAATTTTTTAAAATTTTGTGCTAAACGCGACATTCCAGCAATAAGTGCCGACAAAATCGAACTAGCCAAAGCAGTACGCAAACAAGTAACATTTTTGAACCCAGAAGAACTAGAACTGCTTTTTGGTCAGCCAAAAACAGATACACTTCAGGGTTTACGAGATCGCGCCATATTAGAACTACTATTTAGCAGCGGGCTTAGAGTGTCTGAACTAGTTAATTTAAACCGCGAAGACGTAAACTTAAAAAGACGCGAATTTATGGTGCGCGGTAAGGGCGACAAAGATCGACCAGTTTTTGTAAGTCAAGAAGCAGCCGATTGGCTTAATAGTTACTTTGACAAGCGCCAAGACAATGCCCGTCCTTTATTTATCCGATATAGCGGTAACAAAAAAATATCCCTAAGTGGAAATTATTTTAGATTAACGGCCCGAAGTGTCCAAAGACTTGTTGCAAGGTACGCGTTACTTGCTGGCATTACAAAGCACGTAAGCCCCCACACACTACGCCATAGTTTTGCTACTGATCTTTTAATGAACGGTGCAGATCTGCGCAGTGTACAAGCTATGCTAGGTCACAGCAATATAAGTACAACGCAAATATACACTCACGTTACAGATCCGCACTTAAAATCTATTCACGAAAAATTTCACCACAAGTCTGAATCTTAATTAGTAAATTTTAAGATTAAAGACCGCAATTATTTGCTGCGCTAGTAGGCGTTACTGATATTTGCTTACAAATAGAGTCGGTGGTATGAATCACATAATCTGGTACTGCGTAAGATAAGTATGACGGCAATCTTACTTGTACACGCCTTAACACATCGGCAACTTTACCTGTTGAATCTACTAACACTTGTGCGCCAACTAACGGCAATTGATTTAATGTAGCGTCAAAGGCTCTAATAGTTAAACCTGAACTTTTATAAATCGATCTTACTCTAAGATAATATGCAGCTGTTGGAATAGAAACCAAATTTATACTTAGGCTACAATCTCTTGATGAGCCAGCTGCTGG
>CALRCT010000024.1 GCA_943354655.1 uncultured Candidatus Saccharimonas sp.
ATGAATTGCGGTTCCGTAGGACATATGAATAGATTTTGCTTCGGGCAATCTTAATAAATTACGTTCTTTAAAATACTGTGGGCCACCGTTTTCTAGGTCTAAAAAGTTGAGCATGGCAGTTACGCTAAGTGAATAATCTTCTACTAAGGGTTTTAGTAAAAATGATTCATCTGTGCTACTTAATTTAGGCCATGTACTTGCTTCTTGAAGTATTACAATTGGATCTTCTGAGTCTTTAATATCAATTATTGTTGATTGTATTGCTGCACGCACAAAAGGTGCTGGTAAGAGTTCTTTACCCAAATAATCTTCGGCGTAACTACTTACTAATAATGAACGCTTTGCACGGGTTGCAGCTACGTAAAATAGGCGCACGTAATCATCTTGATTGTCGCCATATGCCTGAAGAGGTAGGTTTGCTGGTGGTTTTCTGCCAGATGTACGTGGTTTCCATATTGTTTCGTTGGCATCAATAATAAATACAGTGTCAAATTCTAGACCTTTTGCTTTATGTACAGACAGTAATTCGACCGCATTTTGTCCACTTACAAATATTGTTTCGTCAGTTACTAGTTCGCCAGCATCTTTATTTACTTGAATGAATTTTACGAATTCTGACAGCTTAGCGGTATTATGTCCAGAAAATTCGTCAGCCATTGTTCGTAACATCTGAACGGCCGATAAAGTTTCTAGGTATTGATTAGATAGTTCCTTGTTTTGTAAGTAATAATTTTTAAAAGGGCTACTAAAATTTTCGTGATTTCTTAAGCCTATTATGTATTCTAAAACTAAAGTTAAAGGTTCGTCGTTAATGAATTTTGCTAGTTCCAATAAGCCTGTGCCGATCATTTTTAGATCTGGATCCTCACTGTCGGTTAATGATTCTAGCCAATGAGGGTCAAACCTGTTGTCTATTGCTATTTTCCATAAAGTTTTAGCGTCTATGTTCCACATTGGATGACGTAGAGTATTAGAAAGTAAATTATTTACTTGATCTTCATTACCTTCAGACAGCGCAACCAATAACTGTGCTATAAGTATAATTTGAATTACAGCTGGGTGCTGCAAAATGTCATTTTGTTGTTCGTATTTTATTGGAACATTTAGTGTTTGTAATAAAGCGGCAATAGATCTTAGGCTTTCGTGCCCTCTTGCAAGTACTGCAATACTACTATTTTTGTCATAAATTTTATGGATTTGTTTTGCAACTGCACTAAGTTGGTGTTGTTTTGTTGGGTAAATTTTATGACTAATATCGCCCTTTATTGTAGGTTCATTAAATGCTTTTAAATCTTTATTAATGTCCGATTCTCGGTGCACTAATCGGTCGGTAGATTGTTCGGCCACAGTTTTGGCTACGTCCAATATATGCTGACTTGAACGGTAGTTTTTAGTAAGAACAATAGGTTTGTTTATTCCATAAAATGACTTAAAACCAAGCATGTTATTAAGTTCGGCACCATTAAATTTGTATATAGACTGATCGTCATCGCCTACTACCATTAAGTTTGGTTTACCCTGACTAGTGTGATGATCCGATACTAAATGTGCTAAGCGTAACTGCGCTGCGTTTGTGTCCTGAAATTCGTCAATTAAAACATGGCTGTATTGTTCTTGTACTTCTGATCTAAGTAGGTCGTTTTGTTCTAATTGTCCAATTACCTCGACTAGCATATCTGCATAATCATAGTAACCTCGTTCATGTAATGATGTTCGGTATGTTTGGTATACGTCACTTAATGCTAGCCACCATTTGTTTCTTGTACGTTCGTCGTACATACCCTTAGTTCCGCCAACAGTTTGAACAAATCTTTGCTTCCATTTACCGGTATTTGTAGTTTTACCAATATTTTCGTCTTCTGATATTGCATATCTTAAGCTATCTAATAAAACAGTTCTTAAAGATGTTAAAGGAGCGATTTTACTGTCTATTGCTTGTTCTGGTAATAATTTATCAATAGAATCATATAAATTTTCGAGCTTTTTAAAACTAAGTGCAGGCGTTAAAACTTCTGCTAATATTGGTTCGATAATATCTAAATATGCTACGTTTAAATCTAAAATAGCATGTAATTTTTTAGGCGTTAAGCCGGCTTCTTTGGATAGTTTAAGAGCGTTTTTTGTGTCTTTTAATCCTGTAAGTTCACCGGCAAACTTACGTGCTAACGGGTTATTAAGAGGCAATGCACCTAATATATCTTGAATTATTTCTAGCTGTACGGCTTCTGGTACCGAACCTAAACGGGCACCGTTCCAAAAATAATCAGAATATTTGTTCATAATATCTGCGGCAAAACTATGAAAAGTATGTACAGATACTTTATACGCGACAGGGCCAATAAGATCGTAAAGTCGTTGACGCATATTATTTGCTGCTTTATTAGTAAAAGTTAAACAAAGTATATTATTTGGCGAAGTATCTGTTTTGTTTAATATTTGGGCAACACGTACGCTTAGTAGTTCTGTTTTGCCTGTTCCTGGACCTGCAATTACCAATAAGGGGCCGTCTATGGTGTCGACTGCCTGTTTTTGCTCTGTATTAAGGGCGTTATAACGTTTTTTAAATTCTTCCACTACTACCATTGTATACTGCTAGTTATGATTGAGTTCGAATTACCCAATAATCTAATTGCACAAACACCAGCAAATCCCAGGGATAGTGCAAAATTATTGGTGTATAACCGCCAAACTAAAAAAATTACAGATACGATATTTAAAGATATAACTAAGTATTTACCCGCCAATACTACGCTTGTTGTAAATAATAGTAAGGTTGAACAGTGTCGATATTTGTTTGACGGCAAAAAAGTAGAATTATTTGTTTTAGAAAAGCTAGATACACATACGGTTCGTGCAATGGTGCGACCAGGAAAAAAGTTTGGATTAAATTCAGAAGTCCAACTAACTGATTGGCTAAACGCTGTAGTGACTGGAATCGATGATGACGGATTTAGAACATTAAAATTTAATGTTCCGCACGACGATGTACGGTTAAAAGAATTTGAACATATTCCACTGCCTCCGTATATTGCTCAAAATGATTCATTAAAAGACGAATATCAAACAGTTTACGCTAAACCACTAGGTAGCAAGGCTGCCCCTACAGCTGGACTTCATTTTACAGATGAACTGTTAGCTAAAATTGCCAAAAATAATAAAATTGCAGAACTAACTCTTCATGTAGGATTAGGTACATTTGCAAAATTAACAGACGAACAGCTTGCTAGTGGCCATCTTCACAAAGAAACGTACGAGATTAATCAAAAAACAGCAGATTTACTAAACGATTCAAAACATATAACAGCAGTCGGTACTACTACAGCAAGGACGCTGGAATCTAATATTAATAAATTAGGACAATTTACGCCTGTTAAAAAATCTACAGACATACTAATAACGCCTGGATATAAATATCAGGCGGTTAACGCACTTATTACAAATTTTCACCTGCCAAGTACAAGTTTGCTACTTTTAGTAGAAGCGCTAATTGGTGATTCGGGTGAGCTTCAAAGAATATACGATCATGCGATTAACAACAATTATCGATTTTATTCTTTTGGTGACGCTATGATTATTTTGTAACTTACTTCTTGCAATTACAAAAACGCTTGTGTTATATATTTAATATACGCAAGTAGGATAAAAAAAGGTTTAAATTGGTAAAGAGTTACAGATCAGCACCAACAGACAAAAATGGACTAGTTCTTAGGCCCAGACAACGTGATTGCGTGGGTGAATCTTGCCCTACTGTTATAAAAGAAGGAAACTGCTTTACTAGCGCGCATCACCTTTATTGGCCTAAGGTTTTATACTTAGAATCATCAGTTTTAGCACACACTTTTAGGAGTGATCGCCACAATATCGTATCTATGGCGCACTGCAGGCATAACAGCACATTAAAAAAGGCTATTCACAGCCGATATGACAATGCTCAGATTCCTTCCAGCGACGTTATGGCAACATTCTTAGACGAATCTTCTATTCTTTCTATAAGCGAAGTCACGGCGTCTAACATGGCCTTTATTGTAAGCAGGATTAAACGTGAACAATACAAAAAACTCGATGATAGAAACTCTATGCTAGAATCCTTAGAAAATTTTCATAATAAATTTACTGAACTAGGTAAAAAAATAGTTAATTTCGAGATTATGCCAATAGACGTAGTAGAAGAAATTATGCAACCAAAAGTATTAAAGCTAAACGAAATAATGCCGTTCGATTTGGATTCATTAAGTATTATTTAAAATTTATAAAAGTTTTTGTAAGTTTTGCGTTTGGGACACTTTACATAAAATATTAGCATCGTTATTAGCAAGAGATTGAAGATTTTCTGGGTTAGTCATAATTTCTGCATAAACCTCTGCCCTGTCTTCCTCTATTCCACTAGTTGAATATCCGTTAATGAACCCAGTAACTGGGTGTACTGAGTGTGCAAAATCTGCGTTGTTGTACATCGAACTACCGCCGTTACCGTATCTAAAGTTAGCTGTATTACATTTATCCCAATTGTCTGAATCACCTTGATAATTATTGTACAAATTGTAGTCAATAAGGTGCTTAAATTCATGATGATATGTTCTTCGCATGTATGAACCGTCTTCGCTAGACAAATATTTATTACTAACATCAAAATACAATGCGTCTTCTAACATTGGGTCGGGTTTACCACTTCTGTATTGTCCGTTTACAGATAAGTTTTTAACAAGATATATTTTTTTTAATCCAGATAAACTAATAGTATTTTTACTGTACTTTAAAAACTCTTCTTGCAGCACTTTTGCGCCTTTTAAAAGATCATTATCGTCACCCATAGGAGATGTGTATGTCATTTGACCATATTTAACATCAGAACCAGTCGATAGTTCTATGCCTAGTAATTTAAGGTTAGTTTTGGCGTCATTATAACTATTTTCGTTAAATATAACGCGTTTGTCAGGGGTGCTAGAATATACAGGAATAGCTGCCGCATCAGATTTTAAGATGTTAATTTTAACTAATGTAGTTAAAGACAAGACTATAACAGCCATAAATGCAGTGATTGAAAAAGCGATTGAACTCCACAATTTCATAGTAAGTATATTATATCACTATAATCTAAAAAAAGCAATAATATAATCATAAATTCTGCTACTTGCATCTGCCAAAATATAGGACTATGCTAAAAATATAATAAATGGAGGTTTTAATAGTATGGATCAACTTAAACCAATAGAATCTAAACTGTCAGAAATGTTCAAAAACTCACCGCCGCTACCTACGTCGGCTAAAAAAATGTTAGTACAATGGTGGCCAATTGCTACATTGTTAGCTGGAGTATTTCAACTTATGTCAGCATGGTGGCTTTACGACTGGGGTCAAAACATAAATAAATTAGCAGATTCATTAAATAAGTTTACTAGTCCATTTGGTGTTGCACCAGCAGTAGATAAATTAAATATATTTTACTGGATTAGTTTAATACTGTTAGTAGTTAACGGTGTTATATTTTTAATGGCGTACCCAGGTCTAAAAGAAAAAAAGATCGCTGGCTGGAACCTTATGTTTTTGGGCGCATTAATTAACGCTGTTTACGGAGTATTTTCTGTATTAAATGACAAGGGCGGAATGAGTACTTTTATAGGATCAATCATTGGAACTTTAGTAGGATTATACTTTTTGTATCAGGTCAAAGATCAATTTAGCGGTACCGACAAGGTATCGGCTGCGCATAAGTCTTAATATAAATAGTTAAATAACAAAACTAAAATTCGCTCTCTAAGATTTAGGGGGCGAATTTAATTCAGCCCTACTCTATTGCCCATTAGCCGTTTAAGATGTAAAATATCATCTGACCTTTGTAAATATATTAGGGATTGGCCAAGAGTGAAAAGTGCTATAAAGCACTTTGCAAGGTCACGTTACAGATTATAAACTTGTTTATAGTTAGTAACTGGCGGGGTCGCCAAAGGCGACAAGGCACCAGGCTGCCTTATAGCCTAACCCGTCGGCAGACGTTAAAATGCAAAATAAGTCTTAACAATATATTAGGGATTGGCCAAGCGGTAAGGCACCAGTTTTTGGTACTGGCATTCGGGGGTTCGAATCCCTCATCCCTAGCCAAATGATACACCCAGCGAAAGCTGGGTTTTTCATTTGGCTAACGAAGCGAACCGAAGCCTCAGAATGCACATTCGGGGTGAAGATTGCCATTCGGCAATCTGCAAGGAAACCTTTCAGATTTGCAACTTGTTGCA
>CALRCT010000025.1 GCA_943354655.1 uncultured Candidatus Saccharimonas sp.
ATAGTTTTTATTAATGCTTTAATCGGATTTTCGCAGGAATATAAGGCCGAAAAAGTAATGGAATCCTTAGAAAAGCTAATTGTTCCTTTGGCAAAAGTAAAACGAGGCGGTAAATTAGGTGAACTACCTAGTGAGATGCTGGTTCCTGGCGACATTATATATATAGAAGAAGGCGACAGCGTTCCTGCTGATGCTCGCGTAATAGAAGAAAACGAACTAAGTACTAACGACTTTGCGCTAACTGGCGAATCAAATCCTTCGCGTAAATTTCAACACGCAATAGAAGCTCCTGTACCCCTTTCGGACAGACACAACTTAGTATATATGGGAACAACCGTAGCAACCGGTGACGCTACTTGTTTGGTTATAGCAACTGGGGCAAATACCGAACTTGGAAGAATAGCCAGCTTAAGCAGTGGCACAAAATCCGACCCCTCACCTTTGCAAAAAGAAATGACAATACTTGCTACTACAATAACTAAATATACCCTTGGTTTAAGTGCAATACTTGCAGCTATTGCTTGGCAAGCAGACTTTGGATTACGAGATTCGTTTATTTTTGCTATAGGTATATCTAGTGCAATGATACCCCAGGGCTTGCCTGCCGAAGTAAACACAGCACTTGCAAGCGCCGCAGGTAGGTTAGCTAAAGATCGTGCTTTAGTTAAAAAATTAAGTGCCGTAGAAACTTTAGGTGCTACCAGTGTTATTTTAACCGACAAAACAGGTACGCTTACTAAAAACGAAATGACCGCACAGCAACTAATTATAGGCAAAACTGTATATAACGTTAGTGGTATTGGATACGAAAATAACGGTAAAATAAATTCAGATAAAAACATCGCGCTAAGTAATACTGAATTACAAAACCTTAAAGACTTTTTTGTAACTGGAGCTTTTGCAAGTAACGCCAAGATTCACGAACCTGACGACACTCACGATACCTGGTACTGCCTGGGCGACCCAACTGAAGGTGCGCTAATAACTTTAGCCAAAAAGTCTGGCATAATCATAGAACAAATAGAAAAAAGTCATAAAGAATTACGAGAACATCCATTTGATTCAGCAAGAAAAAGAATGTCCTCAATTAGGTTTTATGATGGAAACTTAACGGCATTCATGAAGGGTGCGCCAGAACAAATACTAAAAGTATGTACCCATTATTGGGACGGTAAATCAGTCCGAAAATTAACAGTACACGATATTCAAGATATTACCGCCCGAAACGATCTATGGGCCAGTGCCGCAATGCGTAACTTAGCCTTTGCAAAAAGAATATTTCCTGAAGACACAAAGCTAGAAAATTTAGACCTAGAAACTACAGAAAAAAATATGATTTTTATGGGCCTTGTAAGTATGATCGATCCACCCCGCGAGGAAGTACCAGAAGCCATGAAAGCAGCGCGGGCTGCAAATATACCGGTTAGTATAATAACTGGCGACAACGCTCTTACAGCCCGTGCAATAGCTGTTAGAGCAGGTTTGGCAGCTAATCCTAGCGAGCTAAAACTTATAGAAGGCGACAACCTGCCAAACATGAGCGACCAATCTGTTTTGGCGCTCATTGCTAATGGACAAGCAATATTTAGTAGAGTCGCTCCAGAAGATAAATTACGTATAGTAGAAATTGCAAAAAAGGCAGGTTTAATTGTGGCCGTAACTGGTGATGGAATTAATGACGCGCCAGCACTTAAAAGAGCTGACATTGGTGTAGCTATGGGAAAAACTGGAACAGATGTAGCCAAACAATCAGCCGATATTATTTTGTTGGATGATAGTTTTAACACGTTAGTAAATGCAGTACAAACAGGAAGAGTTATTTTTCAGAATATTAGAAAAGCCGCACTAAGCGCAATCACAAGTAATGGTGGCGAATTATTTGTTGTTTTGATTAGTTTAATTGCAAAAACTAAGTTTGGAATTCCAATTGCTATTGGAGCTGTTCAAATTTTAGCAATCGATTTAATTGCAGAACTGTTCCCTATCGCTGCACTTGGCTGGGACCCCGCAGAAGGCGACTTAATGCACGAAAATCCGCGTAATTTAAATGATCATATATTAAACAAATCAAACCTATGGGACCTTGCCTGGAGCGGCGCGCTTATGGGCTCTTTTGGATACTTAAACTACATTTTATATTTTATACGTAACGATTTATCGCCTGCCAATTTTAGTAAAGCTACAGTAGCTTACGCTACAGCTACAACGCTTACCTACACTACTATTTGCTTGTGCCAATTTGGTAGCATTTTTATACGTCGAATAAAGCCTGGACACAAATTACTAACTAGTTATTTATGGTCAAACAAAAAATTATTTATAGCTTTTGGAATATCTATAGCTCTAATGTTGTCTCTAATTTACTTACCGTTCATTCAGCCATATTTTGGTACCTATAACCTTGCATTGGGTGACTGGTTTTATGCAATATTAGCTGCTGTTTTATTTGTATCAATAAGACAAGGTGTGTTCAGACTAAAAAAACAATCCTAGTTTTTCTTAGACAAAATACTGCGCTCAACTACGGTTCTAACAACTTGTCTTTTTTGGGGTTTAACCTTTTTTTCGAACACTATCAGTGGGTCATTTTTAATTTGTAATGCCGTCCAATTATAGGAATCAACTGCCGTATGAAGCGGAACGGCTATTTTTTTAGGTATATAAATAAAGCCCTTATTGGCATCTGTTTGCCACTGCGCATATCTTAATAACTGGGCGTGCACAAAGTCAGCAAACATCTTTGGTTTTGCCCTTGCTTCTTCTTCTGATAAGTTTTTTAGTCCGTAAACTTTAATATCATTAACAGGAAAATAACATCGCCCCATTTCGCTGTCGTCGGTAAGATCCCTTAAAAAATTTATATACTGCATAGCTCTGCCCTGCATTCGTACTGGTTCTAGCGCTTCTTCTGGAAGATTTAATATGCGTGCTACAAAAAGCCCAACAACTTCTGCCGTTCCGTATACGTATTCTAGGGTGTCTTTTAATGAGCGGTATTGGTGTTTTTGAATATCCCATCTCATACTTTTTAAAAACGCGTCTACCCATGCAGGATCACAGCCGTGACGATGAACAATGTAAGCAATATTTGATAAAGCTTTTTCACTTACAGATTCGTCTAATGGCGAGGTCACAAAACCGTTCGCAAGTTCTGATTTTATAGTTTTCCATCTAACTTCGATATATTCAAATTTAGCTAAATTACTAGGTTTTTGGTCTACAAAATCATGTACTAAATTTATAAATGAATATAACTTAAATACGTCATCACGCATTCCTTTAGGAAAAAATCTGCTGCTCCAGTAGTAAGTTATTTTTCCATTTTTAAATATGTTCATTTTAAGTCCCAGTTATTACCTCTAGGTTTATCTGAGGTTATATATATTATTGCAAAAAAAGTGTTCAGATACTGCAGTAAAAACTACAAACTATTTACTTCTTCCTAGTAAACTAGTTACAAGCTGGTCTAAAAATTCTATGCCGCCCTCAGAAAACACTCCACTACAGCCTTTTAATGATTCTTTTGCCTTTGAAACATGTTCAATAGCCTTAGTCTGGGCAAAGTTTAACGCGCCTGTTTCTGTAAAAATTTCTTTACACCTAATAAATTCAATGTAAGTAAGTTTTTCGTTGCCTAACATTTGGATCAAAAAGTTTTTGTCGCCGCTGTCTGACCTGTTTAAGGCTTCTACGGCTAGTACAGTGCGCTTGCCTTCGCGAATATCATCCATTGGGCTCTTGCCTGCTTCTTGCTCGCTTGCAAAAGTTCCTAATATGTCATCTGTAATCTGAAAAGCTCTGCCTGCGTGCATCGAATAATCATGTACAGATTCAATCGTCTTTTTACTTGCACCAGCCAGTGTCATGCCAAATTGCAGTGGGTTTAAAAAGGTGTACTGTGCGGTCTTCCATTCTAAAACTTGGTCCACAGCTCGCTCACTAACTTCGTCTACAACCTCATTAAATATGTCGTTTATTTGTCCGTGACCCGTAACAATAATTGCATCGTTTAGTAACGACAGTGCCCTTAATTTAAGGTCTGCGTCTGTATTTAATGAGGTAATCAGACCCTGCGCATAATGAGAACCTATAAGTGCAGCATTTATAGCAATAGACTCACCAAAATGGCTAGAATCGCCTGCTAATTGATTTTGCTTATGATAGTTTTCTAGCAGTACATGGGCGGACGGACCACCCCGGCGAATTTTGGACTTATCCATAATGTCATCTAATACCAAAATATAGGCATGCGTCATTTCGATTGCACTTGCCGCTTGAAGTATTATTTTTTTATTACTTCCGCCGCACATTTCGTAGCCAACAATCGTTAAAGCACCGCGTATGCGCTTGCCGCCTCTTGCCAGTACCTGAGTATAGGCGTCTACACCTACTGCCGAATATTCAGTAAATTTTTGTACGGTTTGTTCTTTTAAATTTTTGCTATGAAAAATAATTTCATCGTCGATTTCATTTTTATAATTTATTAATCTGGACGTATGTTCGCTTAACTTACTCATTACGGCTCAAGCCCTAGTGACTTAGCAATAAGTTTATTAAATGTACTAATATCTTGACTGTCGTTTTCTATAAAAATATCGCAGCGATCTTTTACTCCAGCCAGGCTTAGAGTTGCGTGATCTCCACTGTGATCCATTTCTAAAACTTCATCGGCAATAAACTTTTCGTAAGAATGATTGTTTTCTAAATCTCCCCGACCTCTGTCTTTTGACGTAATTCGATTAAATCTAACTTTAGGATCCGCGTCTAACCAAATCATTTTACCTTTTAGCTCGTGTAAATGATCTGCTTCACCCGGGTTTCTTAAACTGCCGGTAATAAGTCCTGCATATGCTACATCTCCGCCTTCGGATTTGTAAGTTTCTATGGCTTTATCTACAAGTACGCCCAGCCCGCTTTGTCGTCTCCACTCTGCGCTAATATCTCGTAAAACATCTCGTTCTACTCCGAGCCCTCTTTTTCTGGCTTCTTCACGCAAAAGATCGCTGCTGCTTACAAACAAAAAATTATGTTCTTCGACCAAAAACTGAGCAAGACTATCCTTGCCACTGCCGTTGGTGCCCGAAAGTCCTAGTAAAATCATATTTTTAGTTTACCACGCCCCTGTTACTAAATTACTTGTTCAAATATACTGAACAGTTAGATTACTTTAGGTAGTCCATCAATTTGCGACTGTCTTTGTGCTTTCTTAGTTTTGCCAAAGCCTTAGCTTCGATCTGCCTAATACGTTCACGCGTTACGCTAAATTCTTGGCCTACTTCTTCTAAAGTATGGCTCTTGCCGTCTTCTAACCCAAAACGTAGTTTAAGAATTTTTTGTTCGCGGTCAGTAAGTCCAGAAAGTAACTGTTTTACATGTTCTTTAAGTAATTGATTAGTAGCTGATTCTTCTGGACTAATAGTATCTTCGTCCTCAATAAAGTCTCCTAAAACACTGTCTTCATCATCATCACGAACACTTGCATCTAACGAGCTAATGTCCTGTTTGATTTTCATTATGTGCTCTACTTTATCAACGTCAATTTCCATCTCTTTGGCAATTTCATCGTTTGTAGGTTCACGATTAAGTTCTTGAGTTAAACGACGCTGAGTACGAAGTAGTTTATTAATGGTTTCTACCATGTGAACAGGAATACGAATTGTACGAGCTTGGTCAGCTATAGCACGTGTAATAGCCTGACGAATCCACCAGGTTGCATATGTACTAAACTTAAAGCCTTTGTCGGGGTCAAATTTTTCTACCGCACGTAAAAGTCCAGTGTTACCTTCTTGAATAAGGTCAAGCAAATCAAGGCCACGACCTACGTATCTTTTTGCAATACTTACCACTAAACGCATATTAGCTTCGGCCATTTGGTCCTTAGCTTCACGATCACCAGCTACAACACGCTGAGCTAGTGCAAGTTCTTCGTCTGATTTAAGAAGTGGAATCTTACCGATTTCACGCAAATACAAACGTACAGAGTCATCTGCGATGTCGTCTAAGTACATTTTTTCATCTATAACAATTTCTTCACCGTCTTCGGCTGTCCATTCGTCGCTAAGATCTTCTGGCTTTGGTTCGGTTACTCCTGTGATATCGATCTTAAGTTCTGCTAGTTCACCGTATAAGACATCTAAAATGTC
>CALRCT010000026.1 GCA_943354655.1 uncultured Candidatus Saccharimonas sp.
CTATTACAACTACGAAATATGCTTGTCGAAGGACTAAAAAAGTTAGACCCGTCTTGCGTTATAAACGGATCTTTAAAAAATCGTCTTCCTAACAATGTGCACGTAACTTTTAATAATATCGACAACGAAACACTAGTAATGCAATTAGATGAAAATGGAATAATGGTTGCCACTGGATCTGCCTGCAACGCAAGTAGCGACGCTCCGTCGCATGTTTTATCGGCAATTGGGTTGTCGGGTAAACAAGCGCAAAGTAGCGTAAGAATCACTACAGGACGTAATACTACAAAATCAGATATAACAGTATTATTGGATAGTTTAGGTAAGTTCTTGATTAGATAAACAAAAGCAGTATACTTAAGTAGTATATGTTTACTAAAATAAAAAATACTTTTACAGGTAAGCGACTAGCCGGCATTGTTGGTTTGGTGATTTTGTTTATGATTAGCATTGCTCATCCTCTTGCAGCGCAAACAGTTACGCAGGGATATGGCTCCGATGAACAGCTACAAAGAGGCATGTTGGTGTCTTTAAAAGACGGCGATGGTAGTAAGGTCGAACCAGCCGATCTAGACAACGTTAAAAGACTTCACGGGCTAGTGGTTAATGCCAATGATTCGCCTGTAACTTTATCTAACGAAACACAAAAGACTTTTGTTGCAACTGTAGGTCGCTACGAAGGCCTTGTGAGTGACCAGAATGGTTATATTAAACAGGGCGATTACATTACGGTTTCAAAAGTCCGAGGAATCGGAATGCGAGTTGATTCTAAGAGTGTAAATATCATTGGTAAAGCTTTAGTAGACTTTGATGGTAAGACAAATGTACTAAGCACGACTGACTTAAAAGATAACGCCGGAGTTGTACAAAAAGTTAATATTGGACGAATATCATTAGATATTGGTATTGGAGCTAATCCATTGGCAAAATCCGAAGACGTAAACTTACCTAATTTTTTAAAAAAAGCTACAGAATTAATTACAACAAAGACAATAAGCCCGTTAAGGATTTACATTAGTATCGCAATATTGGCCGCATCTGTTATTATTGCCGGAAGCATGCTTTATGCAGGTGTTAGAAGCAGTATGATTTCTATCGGCCGTAACCCACTTTCTAAGCAATCAATCGTAAAAAGTTTGGTTCAAGTTGTTTTAACTAGTTTTATTGTTTTCATTATTGGGATTTTTGGAGTATATTTACTACTGAAGCTATAAGCATAAGAATAACGAGTGGGAGAAGTAAAACTTGGTGGGTGTTTTAATAATAGTACTGATAATAATAGCGGCAAGTCTTGCAGGCTTTTTGATGTACCTATCTAAGGGACATGGTTTATTTGCAAAATCTAAAACGCACAAGTCTGATGCAATAAACGATATCGCTATGCAAGACGTAGAGCATATTTTTAACGATGAGTTCCGTGAAGAGTTGCGTAACAGAGGTCGGCTTCACTTTGAAAAAATTATTGGCGAAAACGCAATGTTCTTGCAACAAGATCTTAGGCTCACTACTAGTCAGCTTAACGACTACATGAAGCAAGAAATCACTCGTACGCTTAAAGAAGAATTTAGTAAATACGAACAATCTATTAACGACGCAAAACAGTTGGCTATTGATTCTATAGAAAAAACACAGGCAACTATTGAACAACAGCGTCAATTAATGACACAACAGCTTGCAGAACAGCTAGGAGCAGAAAAAACTCGTACTATTGCTAGATTCGAAAACCACATGGCTGACGTAGTTAACCACTACATTATGACTGCAATCGGTAATCAGATAGACCTTGGTGATCAACTTGAATATATTTTGAATGATCTGCAAGAAAACAAAGACGCTATCATAGAGGATATTAAAAATGGTGCCTGAAAAATCAGTGGTATTACCAATATCGGTCATCACTTACATAGATTTATCTAGGGTAGGCAGAGAATTAAGTAACTTAGATGACTTTATGCTTCAGGCGTCTATACGTAAAACTGGTACACCTATGCAGCTACCAAGACTATCTAAGCTATTAGATGACACAGCAGCTATAAATAAGCTTAATTTAATCGACGAAAAAGAACGCAAGGCATTACTCACAGCTTTAACGTATATAAAAGAACATGCGCCTAAAATACATATTAGTTTTTCGGCAGAGCCTAATGCGCAATTTATTACCAAAATAGCCGAAAATATTCGGTCAACTATTAATCCTTTAGCATTGATCCAAGTAGGCCTACAGCCAACAATTGCTGCAGGATGCATCTTAAGAACGCCAAATAAGCAGTTCGATATGAGTTTACGTCAGCAGTTACGCAAAAGTCGCCCTTTATTAGTGGAACTTATTCATAAAACACAGGCACCAGTTAAACCTGCAGTTAAAACGGTGGAAGTAGCGTGAGCGAAAGTACAAACCAACATTTTGAAAAACTCATGGCAACTGGCAACCCAGTAGGTGAAGTAGTAGCTGTAGATAAGTTTTTAGTAAAAGTACGCGGACTTCAACCAGTACGCGCACACGCACTGATTATGTTCGAAGACGGCAGTAAAGGTTTTGTGCACTACATATTACCTGATTATGTAGTTGTGCTGCACCTAGGAGAAAAAACACTTGTATCTGGAATGACTGCTGTTGTTCAGCACCAAGAACTAGTAAGTAAAGTTGGAAAAGACTTTATTGGTCGTGTCGTAAGTGTTACTGGCGAACCATTAGATGGTAAAGGTCCAATTGCACCAGACAGCGTTTGGCCAGTATTTAATACTGCTCCGCCTCTTTATGCCCGCAAACTACTTGATACACAGCTAGAAAGCGGTGTTACAGCCATAGATTCATTGTTTCCTATTTTACGTGGACAGCGTATGGCACTATTAGGTGATAGTAAATCGGGTAAAAGTACTTTAGTGACGCAACTTACACTTAACCAAAAAAACACCGACCAAGTTGTAGTTTATGCACTAATTGCTAAACGCCGTAGCGATGTAGATACATTATTGTCTAGGTTAGAAGAAAGCGGCGCACTAAATAAAGCTATTGTGGTTGTTAGTACTATGTTTGAATCGTTAGTTATGACTTATTTAGCACCATACGTAGCGTGTTCAATGGCAGAATACCTATGGCAAGAACTAGGGCAAGATACCATTATTATTTATGACGATTTAACTAGTCACGCACACGCCTACAGAGAAGTAGCTCTTCTTTCTGGTGTTAGTCCTGGTAGAGACAGTTACCCGGGTGATATGTTTTATGCTCACAGTTCGCTTTTAGAACGTGCCGGTAGACTTGCTAAAAACAGTGCCCACCTTACTAGTATTCCGCTTGTGAATGCTGCTGGTGGCGATATTACTGCATATTTGCCAACTAACATTATGTCTATTACGGATGGTCAGTGGATTCTTGAGATGGGTATTTTTAGAAGTGGTATCAGGCCAGCTCTTAGTATGGGACTTAGTGTTACGCGTGTTGGTGGAGTAGGTCACAATAAGCGTCAAAAGTCTTTAGCATCACAAACTCTTAAATTATTAGCAGACTTTAGACAAGCAGAAGAATTCTCGCACTTTGGTAGCGAACTTGCAGCAGAGGCAAAACACGCCCTAGAAACCGGTAAGCGAATATTTGTTGCACTTACACAAAACCCAACTGACGTATATTCTTTTATGGCCCAACAGCTTATGCTAGATATTATTTTAAACTGCGTAGAAGGTGAACAGCTAGACGTAAGCCAATTAAAGCTATATGTTAACGAATTTGCTCCTAAAGTTACTAAAGATGAAGAATACGACAAAGTTCGTGACGAACTAAAAGCTAAGTGTGTACTGGAGCTTAAACGATGATCTCTTTGATGGTAATAGTTGGCTATAAATATGCCAATCCAGGTTGCAAGGAGGTCATGTGAGGCGACCCAGCGAAATAGAACAAGAAGTTAAAGCTATGGAAACACTCACAGAACTAACGAGTGTTTTTGAAGGTATAGCTAGTATGCGTATTGCGCAAATTAAAAACCAAGTTATGCAAGCGACACAGTTTTTTCAGGAACTATGGAGTATATATTCACAACTGCGCGTTGACGGTATGTTTAGATTTGGACGAAGTCAAAGTCTAACAGAAGTTATCCAAAAAGATTTGTACATAATTATTACAGCAGAAGGTGGATTTAGTGGTGACATCGACCAAAAACTAATCCATTTAATGACAAAAACCTACAACAAAGACAAGCACGACATTTTGGTTATTGGGCATCACGGCGCGCTACAACTTGCGCAGCGTGGAATATCATTTAAAAAGTATTTTAAACTTCCCGTTAAAGATCAAAATATTAACGTAGGTCCAATTATTAGAGAAGTTCAAAAATATAAAACTACCACTGTTTTTTACCAGGAATATGTATCTTTAATGGTTCAAGACGTGCGACAAATCGAACTATCGGCTGCAGTTACGTCAGAAGGTAAGGATCTTAAACAGGGAACAGAAATAATTAGTGAAGAAAACTATATTTTTGAACCTAGTACGTACGACGTGGTAGATCACTTAGAAAGCTCAATGATGCGTATTGCATTGTCTCAATTAATTTTGGATTCTAAGTTAGCACAATACGCTAGTCGTTTTAGGGCTATGAGCGCCAGTCATACAAGGGCCGACGAAGCTACTGGTGAACTTAAATTATCGTATAACAGAGCTAAACGTAACATTAAAGATGAGCGCCTTAAGGAAATCATTAATGGTATGAGAAAAGCGGGAGTGGGAGCATAGTATGTCAGTAGGTTTTGTAGTATCGATAAAAGATCTTGTTGTAAGGATTCAGTTCCCAGAAAATTCACCAAAACTAGGAGAACTAGTGTTGGTTCAAAACAACCACGCTACTAAGTTGTTGGTAGACCACCTAGAACCAGGCGGAATAGCATTTTGTCTTAACATCAGAAGCGACAGAAGAATCCATAAAGGCATGGAAGTAAGTACGACTGGCCGTGGTATAGAAATACCAGTAGGGGATATTACTATTGGACGAATTTTTGATGCTTTAGGCGACCCATTAGACGGTCAGCCTGCGGTAAGTGGTAAAGACATAAAGTATAAAGATATATTAAAATTACCCGCAAGAACTACTAACTTTCAGGTTCAAAAACCAGAAATTCTAGAAACTGGAATTAAAGTCATCGACTTTTTTACGCCGTTTGTTAAAGGACGTAAAATGGGTATTGTTGGTGGTGCTGGTGTAGGTAAAACCGTTCTTACAATGGAACTTATTAATAATATTGCTAAAAGCGGTAAAGGACTGTCGTTTTTTGCCGGTATTGGTGAGCGTATTCGTGAAGGACATGAACTTTTTGAAACACTAAAAGAAAACGATCTTTTAAAGAATACGTGTATGTTTTTTGGTCAAATGAACGAAAATCCAGTTCAACGTAGTTTGATCGGAATATCTGCAACGGCACTAGCAGAATATTTTAGAGACGAACAAAAAAAGGACATTCTGTTTTTTGCCGATAACATGTATCGATTTGTTCAAGCCAGAAACGAACTTTCGACAATTCTTGACCAAGTGCCAAACGAAGGTGGTTACGAACCAACTATATTTAGTGATATTAAAGTATTGCAAGACAGGCTAAGCAGTAACGAAAACGGCTCTATTACTAGCGTGCAGACTATTTACGTGCCTGCCGACGACCTTTCTGACCCTGCTGTACAGTTAATTCAGCATGAGCTTGATGGTATTATTGTGTTATCAAGAAAAGTGGCAGAACAAGGCATGCGTCCTGCAGTTGACCTTAACCAAACCAACTCTAGCTTGCTTACTCCTTTAATTGTAGGTGACAGACATTATTTAC
>CALRCT010000027.1 GCA_943354655.1 uncultured Candidatus Saccharimonas sp.
GCCCATCCGCATCAAGGCCACCATAATAACCTACCTGAAGTGTTTGCCCATTAAAAACCGACTCGTGTAACTGTATAAGTTCTGGCAATTTGCTCATTATTTTATCGCGTGAGGCAGTTACTATATGGCCATTTGCCGTAATGATATCTTGTGGTGCGTTATTTTTAAAATAATCACAATCTTCACCAGTAGTATCAAATTTGTTGAATAATACATATTCCGGCACACCGTCACCGCGTACAAGACGCTCACCTACAGCAACATTACCATTTAACTCATCTGTAATGCGTTGTGTGGTCGTGCCGTCAGGTGATGTTAGTATATGCGTCGTAAGTTCATCAGATAAAAAACACTGACCATAACTTGCAACTTCTTGTGGTTGTTTTAATGATTCATAAACTGGTCTAGGTAATATACTTACCATTTTATCGCCATTAATTATATTAGTGTCTATTATTGTACCTAAATCATTATTACTAACAGCAGATAAGAACCCGTTTAATGCGAGGTTTCCACTTTTTTTTATTAATAAATCATTGTAAGTAACTTCATCTTCTATGCCAATACGCATTAAACCTGAATATTGGTCGCATAATTCCCTGTATTCATCAAAATCTAAACTAGTATTATCCGTAATCGCCACATTACCATCAACGCTTGTAGGAGGCTTTAAATCTGGGAAAATCATTAAATATATTATAACTTATATGCAGTATATAGTCAATACTTATTATGCTTAATTTTTTAATGTATTGATTGATTGATATATTTATTATATAATAACACATATGAGCGATGTTAACCCTCCTGAATCTTTGCAAAGCATTACCAACAGACTAGATAAATTTATTGATTCTGACAATGCTTTAAATAATGACAATCTGCCTGTTACACACTTACAAAATCTTACTTTTAAACAAAAAGTTAGTGATGTTGGCCGTGTATTGTACGGTAGTTGGCAACAAGAAGGCGCAACTGGCAAGGCTACACTTGTAGGCGCAGCGGCAACACAAATTTACGAACGCAGCAGAATCCCCGAAATTATTGCACCACCAATAGCTGTTGAAGTTTTTAATAGGACAAATGGTAGTACTTTTAAAACTGGACTAGTATTGGGTAGCATAGTGATGGGTCAGCAGTTGGTTATTGGTAGCGTATGGGCCGAGACTTTGTCGCGGTTTAATAATGTTACAACCGCTATAACAACTCATTTTCCTAAAACATCAGAACTTGCAGAAGATATTGGTCCTGCCAAAAACAGAAAATGGTATTCAAACATAAGAGAAGGATTATCTGGGTTTTTTACGTATGGAACTACTCCATTTTTAATAGCTCAAAAAACTTATCAACCCGAACTAACTCGCAGAGAAGCACACTTAACTGCTGCCCGAATTAGTGCGTCTATTGGAATAGTTGGATTAGTTTTTGGTAAAACCATTACAGAAATAGTGCAGGAAGTACCTGCAGAATATCAGGACGACATAGTAAATGTTATTGGTAAACCGTATCTGTGGATGGGACTTGCAGCGCTTTACGAAATACCAAGATTTGCCAAAAAAAGACTAGATCGCAAAAAATTAGTTTAACAGCATACTTAAAATGCTTGTGTTACTGATACAAATAGCCTTATTATTAACGTATGAGTAAAATAGCAATAATAGAAGATGACGCTGCGATTAGCCAAATGTACCGAATTAAGTTCGAAACAGAAGGTTATGAAGTAGAAACAGCCGAAAACGGCATTTTAGGACTTGAATTAGTAGACAAAATGAAACCAGATATGGTTCTTTTGGATTTAATGATGCCAGAGATGAACGGCGACGAAATGCTTCAAACGCTACGATCTAGCGAATACGGCAAAAACGTTAAAGTGATTGTACTAACAAACATGGGAGAAGCCGAAGCACCAGATGCGTTAAAGGATTTAAACGTATTGGCGTATATAGTTAAAGCCAACATGACACCTCGTCAAGTTGCAGAACTTGTTAAAACTCATTTATAAGTTATTTTAACTATTCTTAATAGGGGTTAAAGCGTTATACTAGTGTTTATGACCAAGTCCGTATTTAAGTATGATGATTTTGTTGTATCTGACGACAAAAAAACAGTTAAACTAAATTATTCTTTAAGCCATAACGGCGAATCGTTTAAGTTTACCGAGGTTTATGTTTTTGCTGTAGAACTTTTAGATACCGCAGAAACTTACCAACTTTTGCGTGCACTACACCTTGCAAGCGGTATTAGTTATTACAAAATTTTTGTATGTAAAGATATTAACCACCCCTATGCTATGACGGCCGACGAAGCAGAATTTTGGAACACGGTTTTTGTTAATGGACTAGGCGAATTTTTGTACGTAAACAAAATTAAACCGACATTATTGGCAAAGTTTAAAATGCAAAAAGGCCAAGAATCCACCAAAACAGAACGCGTAAACTTTGTACCTAAAGTTTTACTTGGTATTGGTGGCGGCAAAGATTCGGTTGTAGCCGGCGAACTATTAAAAAGCATAAATGTACCTGTTAGTGGTTTTGTACTTGCAACGGGCGATGCAACAGGACAAACATACGATATAGCTAAAATTATGGACGTTAGTATGCAAAAAATAGAACGCACCATAGACGCCAGCTTAATAAAGTTACAACAAAGACCAGATGCTCACAAAGGACACGTTCCAATATCTGTACTTTTTGCGATTACCGGATGTTTATTAGCAGTAGCCGACAAAACTAGCTACGTAGTGGTTGCCAACGAATCAAGCGCCAGTATTCCTGGCATACAATGGGAAGGTCAAGATATTAATCACCAGTGGAGCAAATCATACGAATTTGAACTAATGATGCAATCGTACATTTATAAATATGTGTCTAATGATATGTATTATTTTAGTGCAATAAGACCATTAAGTTCGGTCGCCGTTGCAAAGATTTTTTGTAAATATACTAAATATTTTAATACATACACCAGCGATAATTATTCTTTTAGAGTAGATCCTGCAAAAAGGCCAAAAAATAGATGGAGTCTTGATAGTCCAAAATCTTTAAGTAGTTTTATACTTATGAGTGCGTGGTTAAACCAAGAACAACTTGTAGAAATGTTTGGCAGAAATTTTTTAAACGAACCTATTTTGGAATATTTACTTTTTGAACTAACTGGTCTTAAAGGCGAAGTTCCGTTGGACTGTGTAGGCACACCCGAAGAACTTTGTGCAAGTTTAAGACAAGCATACGACAATGGAACGTGCATAGATTCTGTTTTAATGCGTGTTGCCAAAAATTACGAAATCGTAGGCACAAACGACCCAGATTTAAGCACAACGGACACGTTTTTAAATATTTCTGAACAGGCTTCTTTTCCTTTGTCATTAGAGCGATTATTAAATGTAAAAATTAAAGAATTGATAGCATGAATTTTGAACTAAAAGAATTTAACGGTAAGGCAATAATTTTTATCGGCAGAGGTCGTGAAGGTTTAAGTTTTGAAAAATTCATAAAATCTCAAACTTCTGTTTCGTCATTTTTATTTATTGACCAACAAGATGACCCAAGCTACCTAGACAGCCTTAGAAACATGGATTTTACTAAAACATTTATAGTTAAAACTGCCGGTTGTCCTGGTAGATTGCTTCCTGCGCCGTACACTACTCCTACTAAAGTATTTTTTGAATGCATAAAACAACTCAAGGCTACGGTTATTGGAATAACTGGCACTAAGGGCAAAACCACAACTACATCATTGCTGGGTGCAATGTTAAAAACTAAACACAAAGATGTAAGAATTTGCGGTAATATTGGTATTCCTATGCTTGACGCTTTGAACGGCGCAACACAAGACACGTTATTTGTAGTAGAACTGTCTAGCTACCAATTGGCAGAACTAGAAGAAGTGCCGCACGTAGCAATAGTGACAAACCTTTATAACGACCATGTAGACTACCACGGAACAGAATTTGCGTACCAAGAAGCAAAGCGTAATATTATGCGCAACATGAAGTCTGAAGACACTTTAATTTACAATTCTGAAACAGAACAAATACAGTATTGGCTTAATGAAGGTCAATGTAAAAGTATTGCAATTAAACCAGAAGACCAAATAGACATGAGCAAATCAAAGTTAATTGGAGCACATAATGCAAAAAATGCTTTAATGGCCCGAACAGCAGCAGGTTTATTTGGCGTAGATGGTGTGACTTGCCAAGAAGTAATCGAATCGTTCGAACCTGTACCGCACAGACTACAAAAAGTAGCTGTTAAAAACAGAGTTACATATATAGACGACGCCATAGGAAGCAATCCAGAAGCTACCATAGCAGGAATCACTACCGTTGTTCACGAACTAGGCCCAATTGCCTGCTTAATGTTGGGCGGCCAAGATCGCAATTATGAATACTGGCCACTAATGCAACTTGTGTCTAGACTTGGAATACCTTACCTTGTTCTTTTTCCTGACACTGGCAAAAGATTAAAAGCTTTATTACCTGCAAGCTACAAAGTTACCTTATTAGAAACAGACAATATGGAAGAAGCAGTTAAATGGGCTGCCGAACGTTGCCCGGTAGACAGTTTTTGCTTGTTGTCGACTGCGGCGCCAAGTTACAGTATTTGGAAAGATTTTGAAGAAAAGGGTGATCTTTTTCAGAAGGCTGTAAATGCCTTAACAGAAAAACCCCCACAAGCCGACGAAACCAGCTATTCTTAAACCGTTATTGTAGCTTTAGCAGCTGTTATTACGTTTTCGAATAGGGCTGTAACAGTAAGTGGGCCTACTCCACCTTTTTCTGGTGTTATGGCTATGTCTGGTAACTGACGAACATCTGCCGCTACGTCACCAACTAATCCGTTACTGTCTGTTGCTACGCCAGCGTCTATAATCACAGCCTTTGGCAAAACCATGTCTGCTGTAATTAGCGACGGTACGCCAGTAGCACTAATTAAAATATCTGCTGCTTTAATTTGCTCTACCATATCTTTTGACTGTTTGTCTATTACGCTAACGTCTAGGTCTGTTCCCTGCCACATTTTAGCCAAAGGTTTACCAACTAATCTTCCGTTTCCTACAATAACTATATGTTTGCCGTTTAGGTCAATATTGTACCCAGCTAATAGCCATGTAATTGCCAAAGGTGTTGGAGGGTCAAATTTGCTATTTGTGCCAAGTCCATCGACGTCTTTAGATGCAATTACTGAATCCAAAATTTCGGTCGTATTTGTAGGGTCTGGTAAAGGTATTTGAACAATAATACCGTGAACTGAATCGTCTACATTTAACATTTGTATAGTTTTGATTGCATCTGTTTGGTCAATTGTATGTACTTGTACTTCTACTAAAATCTCTGTACCGTAAGATTGTTTAATACGCATATAACTGTCTACTACGGGGTTTGGATTTGTACGAATAATGGCAAGTTTAGGGATTATTTTGTGCGATTGTCGTAAATTTCGGACGTTACCAGCCTGACGTTCCTGTATATATTCTGCTAGTTCTTTGCCATTTAGTGATTTCATTACTAGTAGTATAACAGGTCTTAGTCTTGCAAAAACAGGGGTAATTTGCTAAAATTTTTTAGTAGCGAATCTAATTTATGAACTTTTTCGTTAATAATCGCAAACCTGCTAATCAACCGGCATGGTATGCTACAAAAATATAAGGGCCAGTAGCTCAGCTGGTTAGAGCACCTGCCTCTTAAGCAGGGTGTCCCGGGTTCAAGTCCCGGCTGGCCCTCCAAATGAAGAATCCCTCCTCGCCGAGGGATTTTTCATTTGGCAGAGGCTATATGGGACTTGACTCC
>CALRCT010000028.1 GCA_943354655.1 uncultured Candidatus Saccharimonas sp.
ACCGCCTTGTTTTGGCCGAAGAAGGTTTAGTCGCTGTTATTTTGACCGTCGACAAAAAGACTGGTCAACTACTAACAAGCCCAGACATTATTAGTCGTGGATTTATTTATATGCGTGACAACGAAGAACTTATGAACTTGTTCCGAACAGAACTTCGTCGTGCCGTAGGTCAACGTTTTAAGCGAATCGACCTAGACAGATTTAAAGCAGAATTAAAAGATCACATCACGCACTTTTTGTACGAACAAACTCAGCGTACGCCGATTGTTATACCTGTGATTAATGTTATTGGTGGTAAGAACGAAAAGCAAAACAACGACAACCATCCAGCAAGGGGCAGTGAACAACAGCCTAAAACTCCCGAACAGCAAGCTCAAGACCAACAAGATCGCTTTGCTCAAATGCGTGCAAGCTTGCTTGGACAAGACGCTCGTACAGACTAAGTCTAATTAGTAGTTGTAAAATTTACATATTTGTGGTATAGTGTTCCTAGGTAACTTAAACATAAACACGGTATAATAACTTCTATGGCTAAAAAGAAAAAACGAAGTAGCAAAAAACAAGTAAGAGTAGAGCGCGAACCTAACATGTTTTTACGTGGGGTTTGGGCGGTAATGTTATTTGTAGTAGCATTGTTTTTACTTATAGGTAGCTTTGGGCAGGGCGGACCTTTGCCTAAGGGAATGTTTAGCGGAGTTTATTCAGTTTTTGGCTGGGCGGCATATTTTGCACCTGTATCTTTAGTTTTTTGGGGTGTATACAAGTTTAAAACCGAAGAACATAAAATTCCATTTTTAAAGATATTAAGCATGCTTATGTTGTTAGTAACAGGATCGTCTTTACTGCACGCTACTTTTGCTACACAAACTATAAATGCATCTACCGCAACTACAGTTTGGACTGGCGGCCACGGTGGATCAGTAGGTAAAATATTTGGCGGATTAGGGCTAGCGATATTTAGTAAATATTTAGCGGCTATAATTCTTTTAATAGCCACAATATTAGTATTTTGCTGGACGTTTGGTGTGCCGATGGCTGCTATTTTGTATGTTCTAAAAGCACCGTTTAAGAATTTAAAAAATACAGACAAAGATACCGACCTGACCGACCTTAAAGAACAAGCCGCCGAAAAAGGCTTTAAATTAACCGAAGGTGTTCCATTTGAACAAAGTACGAGCAGAAGTAGTTTAAAAAACAGCGTACCAAAAGTATTGCCAAAAGAAGAAGATCATCAGGCGTTGACTGCTGCAAATGATGCAGATTGGCAAATTCCACCAATTGCGCTTTTAAATCAAAAGCAAGACAAAGCAAATGCAGGTGACGTTAACGGCAATGCAGATATTATTCGCGAAACATTCGAAAACTTTAATTATGAAGTAGAAATGGAAGGGGCTAACGTTGGTCCACGTGTTACGCAGTACACAATTAAGGCACCTGCCGGAGTTAAACTTAGTAAAATTGCAGCATTAGACGACAACTTGGCTTATAGTCTTGCGGCTCAAAGTATACGTATAGAAGCACCAATTCCTGGGCAAAAAGCAGTTGGTATCGAAGTACCAAACATAACCCCTGCAACCGTTCGTATTGCAAGTGTATTAGAAAGTGAGCAATGGAAGACAGTAGGTGGCAGCGGCAAACTTGGATTTGTTGTGGGACGAGATATTGCTGGTACGCCAGTAGTCGCCAACCTAGAAAAAATGCCCCATGTGCTAATAGCTGGTCAAACAAACTCAGGTAAGTCTGTAATGGTAAACACATTACTAACTAGTCTTTTGTACCGCAATAGTCCAAGCGATATGAAGCTTATTTTGGTAGACCCAAAGCACGTAGAACTAAATATTTATAATGACATTCCACACTTATTGACCCCTGTTATTACAGAACCCGAAAAGTGTATTAGCGCACTAAAATGGGCAGTGTCAGAAATGGAAAGACGATACCGCGCATTGGCAGCAGATAAAAAGCGAAATATTGAAGAATATAATACGTCTAATGCCGAACGAATGCCGTATATCATAATCGTCATAGACGAACTTGCCGATCTTATGATGATGGCAGCACGTGACGTAGAATCATTGATTGTAAGAATAGCTCAAAAAGCACGTGCCGTTGGCATACATTTGGTTTTAGCTACACAGCGTCCAAGTGTTGATGTTATTACAGGTTTAATCAAGGCAAACATACCTGCACGTATTGCATTTACGGTTGCTAGTCAGATCGACAGCCGTACAATTATTGACGGCGCCGGAGCCGAAAAACTTTTGGGAATGGGCGATATGTTATTTAGTACAGCCGACATGCCAAAACCAAAGCGTGTCCAGGGTGCGCTTATTACCCTAGAAGAAACACAAAAAGTTACAGACTTTTTACGCATGCAACGACCTCCGCAGTACGATGATGAAGTTGTTAGTCAACCTGTTCAACTTAATGGCAAGGGTGGCGTAGTGGCCGACTATAGCGCCAAAGACAGCGCCGATGACGATATGTGGGAAGACGCAGTAAAAACTGTTATCGACAATAAAAAGGCAAGCACAAGCCTACTACAACGTCGCCTACGCATTGGGTACGGACGTGCCAGCCGTTTGATTGATCAAATGGAAGAACAGGGCATAGTTGGTAGCGCAAGCGGTGCTAAGCCTCGTGACGTGTTAGTTAGAAGCATGGATGAAGTGTTTGGTACAGATGCACCAGATGAAGAAGATTCTATTGATGATCAAGACCAAGATTCTGGTCCTCATCCTTTTGACGACGTACTACGCTAAGTTTAAATAAGCAATTTAGAAGAATTTTGATTACTGTATTTGGTTAGCCAAAACTCTTGTAAAATACTCTTAAAACAGATATAATATAAATATTAAAAACTAACTTCAGCTTACGACTCTTAGGTACGTAAGTTAGAAACCAAAGGAAGTTTTTGAGTTATTGGACAGTAAGAGCAGGCAATAGCCGTACCTCTTAACACCTATCTCCCAAATCCTAGCTTTGAAAGAAAGGACACTATGGAACAGTACGAATTAGCAGTACTTTACCACCCTGATCTAGAAATTGATCTAGAAAAGGCAACAGCAAAAGTCGAAAAACAGATTTCGGCATCAGAAGGCAAGATTGTTAAAGTTGACAATTGGGGCAACCGAAAAATGGCCTATAAAATCGCTAAGCAAGAACATGCAGTGTATGTAATTTACACGCTTGAACTTCCTACAAGTGGTGTTAAAAAGCTAAACGACAGTCTTAATATCACTGACGAAGTTATTCGTTTTTTGATTACTCGTCCTGATCTTAAAAAGATCGAAAAAGCCGAAACTCTTCGCGTAGAAAAAGCTGCTAAACAAGCTGCACGTGGCGAACACGCAAACGACGACGATGAAAAGACTGACGAAGACGAAGACGAACGTCCAAGACGACGCAGCAACCGCGACGATAAATAATAGTCCTTGACTAGCATAGGCAAACAGGCGTACTTTGATAATACAATTAACATCCAAGACATAGTTCTTGTAAGGAGGATGCCACTATGGCACGAAGTTTTAACCAAGTAATCTTAATGGGAAACCTAACAAGGGATCCAGAGCTACGTGCAACACCAAATGGTCAGAGTATTTGTAGTTTTAGCCTTGCGCTAAACAGAAGCTACAAAGGCACTGACGGTAATTGGCAAGAAGTTACAGATTATGTAGACGTAGTTGCGTGGGGTCCATTGGGCGAGCGCGTAAGCCAGTACCTAAGCAAGGGTCGACCCTGCCTAGTTAACGGTCGTTTACAAAGTAGTAGCTGGGAAAAAGACGGCGTAAAGCGAACTAAAGTAGAAGTTAACGCCAGCGATGTAACCTTTTTGGGTGGCGCGCAGGGTGGTGATCGTTCAGAAGCCGGACATGAAGATGGCGGCCAAGAGCATAAAGCACCTGCTGCAAGCGCACCAAAGCCAGCTAAAAAAGCTGCGCCAGTTATCGAAGATATTGGCGATGAGCCGATCAATTTAGACGACATCCCATTCTAAAGAATTTGTGAGTGCACGCTCTGGGCGAAAGCTCGATTGTCAATAAATCTCACCGTACGTGCGTACGGCTCAACTGATTGAAATCGGCTTTCATCCCAGATTGCACTACTCAAAATCCTTTAGACTAGACAATTTTTAATGAACACAAGAGTAATTTAATAACAGAACCAGGAGAAGCCAAATGGCAAAGATATTTAAACATAGAACAGATGTAGCATTTTTTGACTACAAAGACTTTAAAACTTTATTGCGTTACGTAAACCAATACGGACAAATCGAAAGCCGCAAAAAAACCGGTCTTACAGAAATGCAACAACGACAGTTGGCTCGTGCGATTAAACGAGCTCGACACATTGCATTACTTCCTTTTGTTTCTAGCAACTAGTTCTTTTTAAAGATTTAGGCTAAGTAATTAGTTTAAAAAAACGATTCAGAATATAGCTAAACAGGAGAATTTAATGGCAGGATACAGCATTACAGAACTAAAAAAAGGTATCGTATTCCAAATGGAAGGCGTTCCTTATATAGTTGTAGATTACAATCAAAAAGTTGTAGGTCGTGGCGGTAGTATAGTTAATCTTCGTATAAAAAGCTTATTAGACGGCAAAGTTTTAGCTCAGACTTTTAAAGGTAACGAACAACTAGAACCAGCAGACGTTTCTAAACAAAATGTTCAATATTTGTATAACACGGGTGACGTATTTTACTTTATGAACGAAGAAACTTTTGAACAGTTCGAAATTAGTGCCGACATGGTTGGCGATGGCTCGGGATATCTTAAAGAAGGTGACAAAGTTATTTTGCAGAGTTTTGACGATAAGCCAATTAACGTAGAATTACCTAAAAACGTCTACCTAGAAGTTACGTACACAGAAGACGTAACGCGCGGTGATACTAGTGGTAACGTTACTAAACCAGCTACCCTAGAAACAGGAGTAGAAGTACGCGTACCTGCTTTTATTAAGACAGGTGATATTATTAGTGTCGATACAACGACGGGTGCATACAGAGAACGCAAGAAGTAAAAAATAAAATATGAATGATTCGGTAAGAGCGTCATTGGATTTTCAGCCAGGATATTGGACGAACAGTGTTCGTAGGTATATGGCTAACGAACTTCGTCCTGCGATTAAGCTTGCAGAACAATATCTAGAAAATTCTTTAGGTATAGAATCTACCGCAACCAGAGTCCTTCCTTATTTAGGAAACTATAAAGAACCGGCAAGGGGAGGTTCTATATCGTTAACTACCTTTGATTTGTATTTTAGAAGCTCTGAATTAAAGTATAAAAAATTAGGGAGTTTGTTCCCTGAAATAACATCTGTGTGTGCGCACGAAATGGTGCATTGCACGCGAGAAAAATACTTTCCTCAGGATTATTCACTTATAGAAATTATAGCCTCAGAAGGACTAGCGCATGTTGTTCAGGCATCTGTAGAGCATGATGTTTTTAAGATACCAAAAGAACACACAATCTTAGAAGATAATATTGACGGAGAAGATGTACTGAATAATTTGTATAGCGATCCATTGTTTTACGATCCAGTCCCTTACCAAACTCCAAAAAATCAATCACCACACCCTTGGCTATATGAAAAAAACAATAACTATTCATGGGGCGCACGGTTGGGTGCGTGGTGTGTAAACAAAATGACTAACGAACAAGGCTATGAATTAAATAGTTTGCTTGCTATGTCGGCAGAGGATATCATCACATTATGAAGCTACGCTTAGATAAGACTTTATTTGCTCGCAAACTTGTTGCTAGCCGT
>CALRCT010000029.1 GCA_943354655.1 uncultured Candidatus Saccharimonas sp.
CACCTCTATCAACTCGGCATTGATTATCTTGAACAATATAGTTTTTATCGTAGGTGTCGTGTACTCGTGCTGCATATTGCTGAATATCACTATTGGTTTTAAGATCTACAGTGGCGCTGCCTGTTGCGTACGGGCAAGAAGTCTCGAAAAGCTCACAGTTTGTTTTATGACTAGACACTCCTTTGATATTAAGGGTTTTAAAAAGTGAGCTTATTTCATTTTCGTATTTTTTTGCCTCTAAGTATTCCTTGATACCTATTGACCCTACAATTAACAAAATAATACTAACGGGAATAAGTGCCATAAAGGCCAATAACTTAAACAGCCTTCCGGTGTTAATTTTTGGATTATTAATTATGATTCTAGTGTTCATGCAGTATATCAAGACCTTAATTTCATTGAATAGTACACCCCGAACCACTAATTAGCAAACATTACTTGTTTTTTTGCAAATCTTATTCTGCAATAGGTGTGGTGTCTGGCAATATTAGTCCGGCGATTTCTGGCGCAATTAGGTCTATGCTGTTTTGTCTTTTGGCTAAAATGTCGTGATAGGCTTCGTTTACTTCTTTTTTCCATCTACTTAACATGTGTCTGTCTGATTCTGGCATAACGTTCCCTTTATTACTTCTTAACTTTAGTTACTTTTTTAACAGCTTCTTTTGGTTCGCTGGCTGGTTCGACTGTTTCTGCATCTGGTTCTTGTTGTGGTGCAGTCACACACAGTACAATATGACGTTCCCTGCCAAAACCTTCTGACGTTGTGCTTAGGCCGTGTTCTTCGGCTAGTTTGTGAATTGTGCGCCTGTCGGCAGAGTTCATTGGTTGCAAGTGCATGTCTTTACCAGACGTCTTAACATCTTGTAGCCATTTTTCGGCTGTTTCTTCTAAGCGGTGTGCGCGTTGCTTTTTGTAGTCTGCAATGTCTACGTTTACCCTAGTAATTTCTAGGTCTTTGTTGCGTAGCGCCATACTTACTGTGTACTGGATTGCTCGCAAAGTTTCGGCGTCTTGGCCTATTAAAAATCCGTTTAGGTGGGTGCTAGGAATGTGAATTTCAATTACTTCATCGTCGCTGCTTGTTGCATATACGTCTGTGTTAAGCCCAAAAAATGATAGTAAATCTTCTGTATATTTCTTGGCAAAAATAATTGATTCTTCCATTGCTTGCTACCTCCGCTTTTTATGCTTATTATTTGCATTTTTACCGGCGGAACTTTTAGATTTTTTATTTTTAGGTGTATCTTCTACTATTTCTGCTTCTTTTGCTTTGGCGGCTCGGTCGGCGTTTTTGGAATCTAGTGCCAATATCTCTTTGTCTTTTTTAAGAAGCCTGTCTTGCTGTATAAAGGCTATAAGTCCGCTAGCTAACCAATAAAGTGACAGCGCGGCGGCAAAACTAACCGTTAAAAAGAATATCATTACAGGAAATATATAGCTCATGTTGCGACTAAGCGCTGCGTTAACTTCTGACTGGTCGGCGTCTTTGCCTGATCCTGCTTCTTTTAAAATCTGCTTTAGTTTGCGTGCTTCTTTGTCTGTTGGCATAGTTTGCTTGATCTGAAAGTACTGAATAGCCGAGCTAGCAAATACAATAATCATTGCTGGTATATATATTCCACCCGTAGCGCCAAGTGCGGACTTACTAAGGTCAATTACTCCAAAAAGAGTGTTGTCGAACCTGCCAATGTCTGTTGCAAGGGTCTTCATCCAAGAAAAATCTCTTACAAATCCGTAAGAAAAATCTATAACTGCGTGAGGGTCGGCAACTATTCGTTTTAGGCAAGAAAATAGGGCTAAAAACAGAGGTATTTGTATGACCACAAGACCCAGTGAACTAAGTGGGTTAATTTGCTTTTCTTTATATAGCGCCATTGTTAGCACTGATTCTTTTTGCTTGTCGCCTGCTGCTTCTTTTTTGATTCTTTTTAGTTCGGGCTGCAAAGAACGCATGGCTTTGGTATGAAAAAGCTGCTTTTTAAGAAGCGGATACATTAAGTAGCGAATTGCTAGGGTGAATAATATTATGGCAACGCCAAAGTTGTGGCCCGGAATTAGGGCATAAATAATAACCAATAGGTTAAAAATTGGCTGAACAATAACAGTAGTAAAAAATGATGCAAACATTAATCTTCCCCTTTAGATACTACTATAACATGTAAGGAGTGGATACTGCCTATCTGTTAGCTAAAAATTCTAGTCACAAATCTAACAGCTGCTAGATTTTCGCTTTAACAGATTGGCAAAATCCACTCCTTGGTGGTATGCGCCTATCTGTTGGGCAATATTATTATAGAGATGCTGTACTTTTGTTTAAAAGCTGTAGGGTTTCGTCGTTTAGGTCTTTGGCCGACATATACGCAAGCTTGTCGCTTTGGGCTACAAAAATAAAATCTGTTAGCGTTGAGTTGTTTTGCATATAAAGTCTTACCTGCTCATATATACGGCGACGTATGCGGTTACGCACTACGGCAGACTTGTGAACCTTTTTACTTACAACTACTGCAACGCGGTAATTTTTTTTGGCACCATCTAAATATATTAGTTTTAAGTTTCCTGAATATACAGACTTACCTTTTTGATACGGTATACGAAGCGAGTTATGGCCGTGAAAACGGTTGGCTAATGAAATCATTTATGTCTTAAGTATAGGGTCAAACCTGCAAAAGTTAAAAGTTTAAATACAAAAAGAGGCCGTAATGGCCTCTTAATTTGCAAGAATTACTTCTGGTTATCCAGAAATACTAACGCGTCCCTTGTTTCGGCGGCGCTTAATTAGTGCACGACCTGCTTTAGTTGACATGCGCTTCATGAAGCCAGTCATTTTTGAGCGCTTGCGCTTCTTTGGTTGAAATGTTCGTTTAGGCATATTGCATTAATATTAACACAAATTACACCTGTAGTCAAAGGGTCAACTTCTTAAAACCATACTTGTTTTTTTAACAATACATAAACACAGAAATTTGGTGGTTTATCCACTATTATTATTACCTTATCCACACTTTAACAGATGACTTTTTTACCTGTGTACAAAATTACTCTGTTGGGCCATTTTTGGTGGTGTAATTAGGTAGTTGTACAAAAAACTGTGGAAAAGTTTTGAAAAGTCATCTATATTTACATTAGTAACAGGTATCTTAGATAAGTTAGGGGCAATCGTGCAGAACGCAAATATTTGGCAGGCTGTGTTGGGTGAGGTTGAATTAACTGTTTCACGCGGAAGCTTTGTGACGTGGTTTAAAAACACTCAGCTTTTAAGAGCAGACAGTTCTTTAACTATTATTGGTGTCCCTAACATCTTTATAAAACAACAATTAGAACGAAAATTTGCAGACACTATAAGAGACGTCTTGTCTAAAAACGGCGTGGTTTCTGCAAGAATAGAATTTAAAATACATTCTGTAGGCACTTCTACTAACACCCGCGTCGACGACGAACCTATTCATTACGACACCCCAGAACGCAAACCAGCATCTGCTCGTCAAAGTGGACTAACCCACGCATACAGACAGGGATTAAACGAAAAATATACTTTTGACACATTTATAGTCGGGTCGGGCAACGAACTTGCATATGCCGCTTGTCAGGCTATTAGTATTAACCCAGGCACAAAATATAATCCGCTATTTTTGTACGGTGGAGTAGGAATTGGCAAAACTCACCTTGTACAGGCAGTTGGTAACGAAGTTGTAAAAAACAATCCCAAGGCACACGTTGTATACGTATCTAGTGAGCAGTTTGTTCAGGAATTTTTAGACGCCATTAGATATAAAAAGAACACCGACTTTGCGGGTTATTACCGCAGTGCAGATGTACTTATTATTGACGACATTCAGTTTATAGCCGGAAAAGAAAAAACCCAGGAAGAGTTTTTTCATACCTTTAACGCGCTTCACCAGGCAAACAAACAAATCATTATAAGCGGTGACCGCCCACCGAGCGATATTCCTACACTAGAAGAACGCCTAAGAAGTAGATTTGCTTGGGGTATGAGTATAGACATGCAGATTCCGGATTTTGAAACACGCTGCGCGATTGTTCAAACCAAAGCCGGTCAACACAACATTAAACTAGATCCGCCGGTTGTAGAGTTTTTAGCTAAGCTTGTAACCACCAACATCCGCGAACTAGAGGGTGTATTAAACCAACTTTTGGCCTACTGCGAAATGCGCGGCATGCAGCCCGATCTTGCGGTCGCAAGCACCTTGTTTAGTAATGATAAAAAACGACCAAAGCACCTTAGCGCCAGACAAGTTATAGATAAAACAGCTAAGCATTTTCAGATTTTATTAGATGATTTAGTGGGCCCCAAAAGAGACAAAGACATAGTTGTCCCCCGCCAAGTAGCAATGTACATATTAAGAAGCGAACTTCATCTTAGTTTTCCTAAAATTGCGCACGAACTTGGCCGCAAAGATCACACTACCGCAATTCACTCTGTCGAAAAAATAGAGCGCGAAATTGGACTGGACCCGCATATGAGACAACACATAATCGAAATTAAGGAAAAACTATATGCCTAAGCAGTCTATTTTGTTTCCACAGGCTATGTGTATAACCATAGTACAAAGTCTATTTTTTAAGTGGGTAACTAGCCGCGTCGTTTATGCCCTAAAATTAGCGGTGTATAAACTACCCTACTTATACAAGCTTATCCCGACATTCGTACACCGGTTAGTACACACCCATTTTGCACTTTTTGTATCTGTTAATAATGACGTTATGCACATTATACACAGGGCCTATAAAGAGCTAATAATAAGTAAATTAAACCTAATTAATAGATAGATAAGTGGAGAACTTTTATGAAGCTTCAAGTAACCCAAGAAAACCTTAGCCGAGCACTAGCAGCCGTAGGACGAATAGCGTCGGGTCGCAATACCCTACCCATCTTGTCTAATGTGTTGCTTGCTACCGTAGACAACAGACTTAAGTTGGCCGCAACTAACCTTGAAGTTGCTATGACCGAGACTATTGGCGCCAAAATTAGTAACGAAGGAACCATTACCGTACCTGCCCGACTATTCCAGGATTTGGTTAACGCGGTTCCTGACGGAGTAATATCGTTAGAGTTGTCAGAAAACAAACTTCTTGTTACTACCGACGGTTACGAATCTGTAATTAACGGTACTTCTGCCGAAGAATATCCAGTAATGCCAGCCCTTAACGGCGGCTCTTCTTTAACTATACCGGCTACTTTATTTAAGAAAACACTACAACAAGTAGTGGGCGCAGCAAGCAGCGACGACGCTCGACCTATTTTAACTGCAGTATACCTACATTCACACGAAGGTAGCCTGTACGCCGTAGCAACAGACAGTTATAGGTTGGCCGAAAAGCGACTTCAGGACTGTAAAGAAGCTGTTAGTTTACTAATTCCCGCTTCTTCTCTTCAGGATGTATTAAGAATAATTCAGGACGACACTACAGATGTGGTTATTACGTACGACGACCTACAAGCGCGTTTTGTAGTCGGCGACGTTGAACTTATTACAAGACTAATAGACGGAACTTATCCCGATTACCGCAAGCTAATTCCTTCAGAATTTAAAACTTCTGCTGTACTAAAAAAAGCCGACTTTTCTAATATTACTAAGGTTTCTAGTTTGTTTGCCCGCGAAGTGGCAGGAAGCGTGACCCTTAAAGTAGACGCAGACGAAGGCCAGCTAAGTATTAGGTCTGTTGCTTCACAAATAGGCGAAAACACCGCTCGGGCATCCGCAGAAGCTGTGGGATCTGGCGACGTTACGTTAAACTCTCGTTAC
>CALRCT010000030.1 GCA_943354655.1 uncultured Candidatus Saccharimonas sp.
ACCGGCTTAGATTTAAGAATAACCGAAATTTCAATGAAGGAAATAACTTCATTAACAATAGTCGAAAGCTTAATATCTAGGCATATAATGCCAGAAAGCATTAAACCTGCTAAAAACTTTACTTCAACAATGTTACAAAAAGCTTTATCTGACGCTTTTCATAAACACGTGGCGTGGAACATGCCCGAAACAGCAACTGCGCATATCGCAGGATCACCCGAAGGTTTAGCCGTTACATACGAAATCATCTCTAGTACTGCAAGAAAAATATTATCGTTAGATTATTCTTACTATTTAAATCCTGATTTTAAACGAGCCGGAAAATTAGTACCTTCAGTTGGCCGAAAAATACTTGGTAAACCACGTATATCTAAAACTCAACCTAGCGAAGATCAAGTAAACAGCGGGTTAATGAGTGCAAGACCAAAATCTGAACTTGCTAGAGCTCTGCAAAACGGTACAATTAGCACTCTTTATTAACACATACTACGTGTTAGCATAAGTATGTATGAATAAACCAAGTTTATATTTATTTATTGGACTTCCAGGTTCTGGCAAAACTACTGCTGCTGCCGAATTATCAAAAATAACAGGCGCCGTACATCTTAGTTCTGATAGTTTTAGACTAAGCTTGTTCGAAACACCAACTTTTAGCCAAAACGAGCACGATAGTTTATATAAAATGCTAGATTATATGTGCGAACTATTACTGCAAAGCGGTACAAGCGTAGTTTATGACGCAAATTTAAATCGATACAGTCACCGCAAAGAAAAATACTTATTAGCCAAAAAAACAGGGGCGGATTGCAGGCTTTTTTGGCTTAATGTTCATAGGGATATGGCAAAAAAGCGAAGAATCGACACACAACATCCTGGGCTTGTTCCAAAACACGAAAACGCACATGATATGTTTGAACGAATCGCTGACATATTTGAACCTCCCCATAAAAACGAACCATACACCGAACTTGACGGTACTAAAATCACAAGACCGTACATTTCGGCGTTTTTATAAACGCTACTGCTTGCATACTTTTAAGCAAAGAGTAGCATGACTACTGTGAAGCCATTTTTAATTTTTATATCTTTACTACTTATTTGTACTTTGGCTTATAGCCATAACAGCAATTTAGGACTATATGAAATAGTAGAGGTATTTGACGGTGACACAATAGCCGTAAATATGGCTGGCAAAATAGAAAAAGTTCGTCTTATAGGCGTTGATACTCCCGAAACAAAAGACCCTCGTAAGCCAGTACAGTGTTACGGCCCTGAAGCAAGCTTATATTCGCACGCAATACTAGATCATGCCAAAATTAAACTAACTAGCGACCCCTTAAGTACCAACCGCGACAGATACGACAGACTACTTAGATACGTCTATTTAAAAGATGGCACTTTGTACAATAAAAAATTATTAGAATCTGGTAATGCAAGAGCCTACACTGGGTTTCCTTTTAGTAAAAGCGATTTATTCATTAAAACAGCAAAAATAAGCGAACAAAACCAAGTAGGATTATGGGGCTCGTGCAAAACCGCATAGTCATAAAAGGTGTATAATTTATTAAGTGAAACAATTTAACAAAAAAACATTATTACATTCAATTATATTAGCCATAGGAATTGGTGGCATACTACACTTAATAAGTCTATTTATTATTGGATTTATTAAACAAGATTTACGTTATTTTAATCCTGCCTACGCAATAGACATAGACCAACTTTTACCGGCATCTAACAATCAACTATGGTTTATGATAGCCGGCTGGCTAGGCTTAACTTGTATGGTTATAGCCGTTTATTATTTTTTATCACGCTTAAAAAAATAATGTACTAATTTAGTTTTTACCCACATTTTAGGGTAATGCCACATATGCATGATTCTTCTTGGCGAAATAGAAGCGTGTAATTTATTAGAAAAATATATTTTAAGTCCATTATTTTTTAAGTGAATACTTAGGTCCATATCTTCGTGAATATCGTTTCGTAAACACACTTGTTGATTAACTAAATTCCATGCAGAATTTTTAATAGCCATACTAGACCCAAACAACGTTCTGTGACCCAAAAATAACCAACTTATCCAATAATATATAATCCTGTGACCCCAGTACAAAAGTAATTTTCCACGCCATTCACGTATTGTAGTAGAACCGCTTATTGCAGATGCTTTTTTATTTTTAACAAAAAAATCTATAACATTATTCGTCCATTCAGGATCGATAATTGTGTCTGCATCTATCCTGCCAATAATGTCACTTTTAGCCTTGTTAAATCCGCGGTTTCTGGCGTAAACTATTCCTTGCTTAGGTTCATGTACTACAGTTACAAAATTATACTTTTTTGCTATTTTAATCGTATTATCAGAACTATTGTTGTCTACAACAATAACTTCATTAGGCATTACAGATTGATTTTTTATTGCATTTAAACAGGATGTTATCTGGTGTTCTTCGTTAAAAACTGGTATAACTAATGATAACGTTAATGCTTTTTTATGTTTCACAGTAAAGTAATAATAACAAAATGCCTACAATAACAAGAAATAAGAATAAATCTACTAAAATAAATAAGCGATCAAGCTACTTAAGATTGCCGCTTATTTACATTAAAAACATTTGGAATAAAAACATCTGGAATAAGTTTTTTTGTATAGTTTTAGCGATTATTATAACTTTTGCTACTGGAATGTACGGGTTAGGGGAATGGTATATTCATAAACATAAAAACGAACCGCTAAAAATAGGGGCAACTTTTATTCCTGATTACGCTACTTATTTTGACTTAGACCCTAAAGATACGATGCAAAAAATGATAACAGACTTAGGGATTAAACAGTTTAGACTTGTGAGTTATTGGAAGGACATAGAAAAATCCGAAGGAGTATACGATTTTAGTGGATTAGACTGGCAGTTTGACATGGCCGCAAATGCCGGCGCAAAAGTAAGTCTTGCAATTGGCCTAAGACAACCAAGGTGGCCAGAATGCCATGCACCTAACTGGGCACAGACCGAATCAATTGACGTATGGTATCCAAAGTTAAAAAACTACATGACAGCAGTCATTAATCACTACAAAGATAATCCCGTTCTAGAAAGTTACCAATTAGAAAATGAGTTTTTTATGACCGTATTTGGTATTTGCCCAGATCATAGTCGTTGGAGATTAGTAGACGAATATAATATGGTAAAACAATTAGACACAAATACACCAGTAATTGTAAGCCGCAGTAATAATTGGGTAGGGTTGCCACTTGGTGATCCAAGGCCTGATAAGTTTGGCATATCAATTTATAAAAGAGTCTGGGACAAAACATTCACAAAGCGATACTTTGAATACCCTATGCCAGCTTGGTTTTATTCTAGTCTTGCCGGTGGTGCAGAAATTTTAACTGGCAATGACATGGTAATTCACGAACTACAGGTAGAATCATGGCTACCAGACGATTTTGACATGAAAACAGCGTCTATAGACGAAGTATACAAATCAATGAACCCAGAAAGATTAAAAGATAGGATTAAATACGGCGTAGCGACAGGAATGAGAGAAATATACCTATGGGGACCTGAATGGTGGCTATATCTAAAAGATAAAAAAGGCGCTCCAGAACTTTGGGATACTGCAAAAACAGAACTTGCAAAGTACAGATAAGTTTCTCTGTTATTATATATGTAGGATTTTTGCTCTTTTAGCGATTTCCGGGCGTTAGCTGGCTTAAATAGAATCTGTTTAGATTTTTGAGGCGTAGCTACAGCTACGCCGAAAGAATATAGAACTGATTATAACAAGCCAAGGTAATGCCAGAAAATGGTTAAAAGCGTAAAGGTCCTACATAGGTGAAAAAAAAGCCAGATAAAGTTAAAAAAATTCAAAATAGCCGCGCACGGTTTGATTATGCACTTACAGATGATTATTTATGCGGTATTGTTTTGAATGGCCGCGAAACCAAAGCATTACGCTTAGGACACGGTCAACTTAAGGGCGCATTCGTTAATATTAAAGACGGCGAACTATGGTTAAACAATATGACCATAACTGGACGAGTCGGACTGCCTATTGACGAAGAAGAAAAAACTCAAGCTCGCAAATTGCTAGCTAAAAAACGAGAAATAACGGCTTTAATGTCTGCAAAACAACAAGGACTATCTATTGTACCAACAGAAGTATTAACTAGAAGTAGATTTATAAAAGTCCGAATAGCAATTGGCAGAGGCAAAAAAAATTACGATAAGCGCGCAACACTAAAAAAACGCGATGACGATCGTAACGTTCACCGCGAATTAAAAGGTTATTAGAACTACATTGTATCTAAAGTAAGAGCAGTTAGTGCAGCTACAGGATTAATTGTCCCGTATCTTATTTCTGCTGCTATACAAAGTGCGCCTATCATAAGAGCCGTGTATCCAAATACGTCTTTATTAGATTCTAAATTTTCATTAACAGGTGATTCATTAAAAGATTCAGAACTGTCTGTGCGTGGGTTTTTTGATAACATAAAGTATATTATAAATTAGTATTATGCTATTGTCAAAATAGTTACGAAATAAGCGTTCCAATATCTTTGCCTGCTACTACTTTTGCAAAGTTTCCAGGAGTGTCTAAGTTAAAGATTGTGATTTTCATACCTTGTTCGGCAGCCAATCCTAACGCTGCTTTATCCATAACTTTTATTGCTGGGTTTTCTATAGCTTTTTGTAATGTAATAGAATCTAATTTAACTGCATCGGCAAACTTAGCTGGATCTTTGTCATAGACACCATCTACTTTTGTAGATTTATATACCATTTCACAGTCTAGTTCTAAGCCTAGCATAACTGCAGCTGTGTCGTGTGTGACGTACGGACGACCACTACCGCCAGCAATAATTAGTACTCGTCCTCTTTGCAGGTGTTTTTCGGCCAATCTATAAGAATAAGACTCCGCAAGTTGAGTAGCATATATATTACTTACACAACGCGATTCTAGGCCTTCAGATTCAAAAATATCTGTAAGTGCCATAGCATTCATAAGACCAGACAACATACCCATCTGATCTGCTGTAACGCGTTTAATGCCGTTACCAGCAAGTTCTGCGCCTCTAACCATGTTTCCACCGCCAGAAATTATAATAACTCCACATCCAGTGTCTGTAACTTTTTTGATTTCTTTAGCTAAATATCGTGCTACCTTTGGATCTACACCAAATTGGTGACTTCCGGCTAATTGTTCGCCCGAAAGTTTTAAAAGTATTCTTTTATAAGCCATTCCAAATATTGTACCAGAACTAGCAGAGTATATTTTGTGCAATTTCGTCGCTTTTACGACTCGTCAGTACGATTTTTGTAAACTTCGTAGATTGCAGAGGTTAAAAGAAGGGGTTTTTGGGGTTTATATATAATCACCTTGTGGGGCGATCAAGTCCAGAAACATTCTTTTAACCTCGAGAGATTAGGGTGGTTCTCTTAACCAAAACGAATAGCAAACTGCTACATTTATTATCCGTCGTTCACGGGGGGATAACTCTTAAAAATTAAGAGAAGTATTTGAATTTAGTTAATTAAACTATCTACCAACGCATAGATAGCTGTTGCAGTCATCAAAACGTATGTAACAATCATTAAAATCTGATTGCTACGATTAGTTTTTGTGTACATAGCATCGATATCGTCAGACTGTTGATTCAATGTTAACTCATACGCCAATCCGTAAGC
>CALRCT010000031.1 GCA_943354655.1 uncultured Candidatus Saccharimonas sp.
CGGTTTCGTCTAATAAGTCGATTGCTTTATCTGGCATATACCTGTCCTGAATATATCGTCCGGCTAGTGTTACTGTGTCTTGAACCACTTCATCGCTAATAGTTACGCCATGAAAATCTTCATAATGTTTTTTAAGTCCACGCAAAATTGCTAATGTTTCGGTCGGTGTTGTTTCGGGTACTTGAATAGGTTGAAACCTGCGTTCTAAAGCTGCGTCTTTTTCTATGTGCTTAGTGTATTCGTTGGTGGTAGTTGCGCCTATAAGCTGAATTTTGCCACGAGCTAAAGCTGGTTTTAATATGTTTCCTGCGTCCATAGCTCCTTCGGCAGCACCGGCACCAACCAAAAGATGAATTTCGTCTATAAATATAATAGTCTTTTTATCTTCTTCAAGTTCTTGCATGACTTTTTTAAGTCGTTCTTCAAATTCACCACGATATTTAGTTCCGGCAATCATGCCAGCTAAATCTAGTGTTACTATGCGTTTGTCTAGCATAGCGTCAGGAACATCTTCGTTTGCAATTCGTTGAGCTAAACCTTCGACGATAGCTGTTTTACCAACACCGGGTTCGCCAATTAGTACTGGGTTATTTTTAGTTCGTCTATTAAGAATAGTTATTGTTCGTCTTATTTGATCCTCACGTCCAACAACAGGGTCTAGCTTGCCTGCACGGGCTTGCTGTGTAAGGTCAATTCCATATTGGTCGACTATGCTTTTTTTAGATTTTCGACGTGTTTTAGTTGTTGTGCTGTTAGTATTTGAATCATCGTCATAACTTTGACGGTTTAACATACGTTCAAGATCTGCAGTTAAAGAATCTACGTTAACGTTCATGCTACGCAGCAAAACTGTAGCGCTAGCGTTTTTTTGGCTAAGAATACTATATAGGATGTGTTCTGTACCGCAATATTCTTGTGCGTACTCTTGGGCAATTTCCCAGCTCATTTTAAGTGTAAGCTTTGCAGCTTCGCTTAATCCTTTTGCACCCATGTTTAAGGTCATTGTTTTTGGATTAAGATTAATAGCCATTCTAGTTTTATCAACTGTAACACCTGCGGTTTTAAGCATTTTTGCAGCCTGTGAATCGTCTTGGGCCAATACGCCCATCAATAGATGTTCTGTTCCAACATATGCACTGCCAGCCGCCCTAGCAATAGCATCTGCATGTTTTAAACTTGCTAGTGCATTGTCTGTTAGGTGGTTTAAAAATTCCTGAAAACTTTCGGCGTCGTTGTTCATAAATAAATAATACTACAGCAAATTAGCACTCGTCAACATAGAGTGCTAATTATGCTTTAAATTATCCTAATAATTATTCGCCGTGCTGTTCGATAGCGTCTAATAATGAGTTTTCTAGATCACTCTTACGCTTTAGCTTTGGTTTTTCTGGCAATGTAGTAACTTGTTCTTCGGCACTTTCGTCTACGACCGTACCCTTATCAGGTTCGATGTCAATTTCGTGTCCTGTAAGTTTGCTAGCAAGACGTACGTTTTGACCGCCCTTACCAATAGCAATACTAAGTTGGTCGTCTGCAACGTACACTTTTGCTTTACCGTTAGATATAACTACGCTATTAACTTTAGTTGGGCTAAGTGCGTTACTAATATACGTAACTGGATTTTCGTCCCAAATAACAATATCAATTTTTTCTTGGTCACCAATTTCGCTCATTACAGCGTTAACACGAGTACCGTGGCCACCCACAAAAGTTCCTACAGGGTCAACACCTTTAACTGTGCTTGCAACTGCTATTTTAGTACGTACACCAGCTTCTCTGGCAATATTTTTGATCTCTACAGCGCCAGTCTCCATTTCTGGAACTTCTGCTCTAAATAACCATTCTACAAACGCTCCAGTTCCACGACTTACGATCATCTGTGGGCCTCTAAAACCTTTTTCGATGTCTTTTAAGTAAACTTTTAGTCTTTGTCCAGGGTAGTATCTTTCGCCTTGAATCTGTTCGCTCATTGGCATAATAGCTTGCGCTTTACCAAGATCGATTCGAACCAAGCGAGCTTCGATGCGTGATACGATACCGTTAATTACAGTTCCAATTTTTCCTTCATATTCTGCTAACATAATTTCTCGTTCTGCTTCTCTTAAGCGTTGTAGTACTACTTGTTTTGCTGTTTGAGCAGCAACACGTCCAAAGCTTTCGACTGATTGATAAATTTCAATCATGTCACCTTTAGCAGCATCTTTCTTTAATTTTTTAGCGTCGTCTAAGCTAATTTCGAACCTATCATCACCAACTACAATAACAACTTCTTTACTAATATAAGCGTCGATTGCACCTGTGTTCATATTAATGCTTACGCGAACTTCTTGTTCACGGTCACCGTAATCTCGGCGGTAAGCTGCTGCCAATGCTTGCTCTACAATTTCTTGTACAGATTCTTCTGGTAAGTTTTTTTCTTCGGCTATAACTTTTATAGCTGCAACAAGGCTTTTTAAGTCAAAATCCATATATTTTTCTCCTCTTTTATTAAAAATATCCGGCCATGGTGGTCGGATTAAGTCCCTTCAAGTATACTACATAGTAGTTACAAAACACAAGCAAACAGATAAACACGGGGTAAATGTGAATAAAGTAAAAAGATTATACGAACAATTTCAACCTAGCGCGTATAAGCTATCCTTAGATATTAACGAAGACAGCATGTCATACACTGGTACAGTTTTAATTGAAGGTAAAAAGGTAGGACGACCTAGCCAACGTATTACTTTTCACCAAAAAGGCCTAAAAGTTAATAATGTAACAATTACTCACAAGGACAAAACAGGTCACGTCGTTAAAGACATTGCACGTATTAATGCGCACAATAGTTTTGACGAAGTCAGAATTCATTCTAATCAAACCCTGTACCCTGGTCATTATGCTATAACTTTAGAATTTTCTGGAACAATTACTACCGCAATGAACGGTATGTACCCATGTTTTTACCAAGAAAACGGAGTAAAAAAGCAATTGATTGCCACTCAATTCGAAAGTCACCATGCCAGAGAAGTTTTTCCTTGTATAGACGAACCCGAAGCAAAGGCAGTATTTAACTTAGCAATAACTTCAAGACAAACAACCGTACTAAGTAACACTCCTGTTGTTACTCAAAAAACAGTTAATGACAAACAAATCACAACTTTTGAACCTACTCCAATTATGAGCACTTACTTATTGGCATTTGTTATTGGTGATATGAAATTTAAAGAATCAAAAACCTCTAGAGGCATTGCAGTTAGAACTTACAGTACTCCAGACAATGTTGAATTTACAGATTTTGCACTAGATACGGCCGTTAAATGTATAGATTTTTATGAAGATTATTTTGGTATTGAATATCCGCTAACTAAAAGTGATTTAATTGCATTGCCAGATTTTGCTAGCGGAGCAATGGAAAACTGGGGCTGTATAACCTTCAGAGAACAATGCATGCTTGTAGACCCAAATAACACGAGTATTGCTACAAAACAGTATGTAGCTATGGTTGTAGCACATGAACTTGCGCACATGTGGTTTGGCAACCTAGTTACAATGAGGTGGTGGCAAGACTTATGGTTAAACGAAGGGTTTGCTAGCTGGATAGAATACCTTGCTATAGATAAATTGTTTCCTGATTGGCAAATGTGGACACAGTTTATAGTAGACGAACAGCAACAAGCTATGAAGTTAGATTCGTTAGACAACACACACCCCATAGAAGTCCCCGTTCACCACCCAGACGAAATTCGCACAATATTTGATGCCATAAGTTACAGCAAAGGTGCAAGTGTAATTCACCAACTGCATAGTTATATAGGTGCCGACAATTTTAAAAAAGGAATTAACAAATATCTAAGTAAACACGCTTATAAAAACACTGACACGCAAGATCTTTGGGCAGCACTTAGTGACGCAAGCGGCAAAGATGTGGCCAGTTTTATGCATACTTGGACTTCTAAGCCAGGATATCCAATTTTAAACGTTTCAAAATCTAAAGATACGTTAACAATAAAGCAAGAACGATTTTATAGTGATCCAGAAGCTAAATTAAGCAAAACTCATTCATGGCCTATCCCTTTAAATACCGGTTTACCTAAATTACCCGAACTGCTCATTGAATATTCTGAAGACATAAAATTAGACACCAAAGATTCAATTTTGTTCAATAAAGGACGAGGCGGTTTTTATAGAACTAATTACGATGACGAGTTGCTTGAACTTATTACTCCAAAAATTAAAAACAAATCAATCGACCCCCTAGACCGTCTTGGACTACTGCTAGATATTCTAGAAACAAGTAAGTCCGGAAAAACGAGCACTGTTAACGCGCTACATTTATTAAGTAGTTATTCTAACGAAACAAATGCAGTCGTTTGGACTGCAATTGCAAGTTTAATAGGTAGCATTATGCTAGTTCACGGCAACGACGAATTAAGAAAAGTCATAAAACCCTTCATAATTAATCTTGTAAAGTCAGAATATGACCGTCTGGGCTGGGACGAATCTAACAAAGATTCATATTTTGACAAACTAGAAAGACCGATAATTTTAGGCCTACTAGCGTCTGCTGATGATGTTGAAATAATAAATAAGTGTCAAGATTTATTTGATCAAGCTTACAAAGACGTAACAACTGGCATAAAACAAGATGTAAGTATTTCGCCCGACATGAGATCGATAGTGTTTAGTACAGTAGCACGCAGGGGTGATGCCAAAACTTTTGATAAGTTGTTGCAAATGCATAATATTGCACATTTAAGCGAAGAAAAGCTAAATTATGCGTCAGCTTTAACAGATTTTTGCCAACCCGAATTAATCAATAAAGCACTCGAACTAATAAAAACCGATACCGTCAGACACCAGGATGTATCATATTGGTTAGCTTATAGTTTTTCTAATCATCACGCAAGAAATGCATCATGGGAATGGCTTAAAGAAAATTGGGAATGGCTTAAAGAAAACCTGGGCAATGATCTTAGCTTTTCACGAACACCTATTTATGCGGCAAGAACAAATAGTTCTAAAGAGTTTGCAAAGCAATATATTGATTTTTTTGTTCCCAGGTTAAACCCAGGTCTAGAACGTTCATACAAACAAGGATTAGAAATAATATCTTGGCAAAGTGAATGGAAAAACCGAGACCAAAACGCAATTATTGATTATTTTACAAATCTTCTAAAAAAGTAATCTGGGATCCCTGGTTATCTACAGATATAGCTGACAGATTACATTCACCATAATAGCTATTTTTATGAATCCAAAATTCTGCAGCAAAACGCATTTGCTGTAGTTTTTTAGGAGTTATGTAGCTAAAACCATCACCAAACACGTCTGATTTGCGATATTTTACTTCTACAAAATAAACAATATTATTTTTTTTAGCGATTAAATCTATTTCGCACCATCTAGTTTTCCAGTTTTGATCAATAACTTTAAAACCATTATTAGTTAAAAAAACAGAGGCGATATTTTCGCCTCTGTTCCCTATGTCTGTAGTAGACACTGGTTACTATTCTTTTTCTGTAGTAACTTCTGCTACTGCAGGTGCTTCTGGAATGTTGTTAACTTCGTTTTTGTCAAAGTCTACGCCAGTTAAACGAGCTGACTTACCACGTAAGTTACGCATGTAGCCTAGGTAGTTACGTCGAACTTTGCTACGCTTGATAACTTCTACTTTTACAAGTA
>CALRCT010000032.1 GCA_943354655.1 uncultured Candidatus Saccharimonas sp.
ATAGTGACTGGTACAGTCAATGCTCCGCTTTTAGCAAGAACTTCGGCTTGTCGTTCTGGCTGATCGTCAAGGTTAACTACTTCGTATTTTGCACCCTTACTATCTAAAAAACGTTTAACCATTACACAATAAGCGCATGTAGTGGTTGTAAATACTGTAATTTTTTTAGATTTCATGGTGTTTCCTTTATTTTATTTATTCTTATACTTCTATTGTATATAGTGCTTAAGTTAATTTCAATACACTATATGTTGTGTTAATAACGTTTATTATTAATCTATAGATATAAGTTCGATATCAAATACTAGATCTGATTTTGCTGGAATTGATGGAGGGCTACCTGCTTCGCCGTATGCTAGTGCATATGGAATAACCAATCGACGCTTGCCACCAACTTTCATACCTGGGACGCCGTCTTGCCATCCTTTAATTACGCCACTTAGTGGGAACGATGCTGGCTTGCCGCCGTCTTTTGAACTTTCGAATATAATTCCATTACTAACTAATGCGCCAGTGTAATGTACCGTAACTTTTGCACCGGTAGCAACAGCATTTCCTGTTCCTTCTACTAGATCAATTTTTTGTAAATCTGTAACCAACTGTTCTTGTGACGTAAAATCTGCTAATTTAGTACCTTTCAACTTACCCTCCTGTGGTGTATTTTGTGGTTGTTCTTGTTGTTGCTTTTTTCTTGCTGCATCTGCTGCTTCTATTGCGCTAGTATCTGTTGCACTATTCGATGTATCAGCTGTAGATGTTTGGCTATCCTTTCTTATTTGCCATATAACAAAACCTGTTAATGCTACCGAACTGAAAAAAAACACTCCCGCTAATGCAAACGCTGCAATACGTTGACCGGCACGTTCTGACATAATTATAAAACCCTCTCTTTATTCACGCGTATTATGCGTTTTACCTTTGTTATTTAATTATACAACCGCAGTATCACTTGCGCCAAGTAAAAATGACCCAAAGTAAAAATCTTACAACACGTACTGGTGCTATTAATATGTCGGCTATTGTTTGTGGAATTATATGTAGCTGTCTTTTCCATAACTTTGCGCCTTTTCTACGTACCCACTCACCTAATAAAAAGTAATAAGGAAAAGCAATTACCACCAATAATGTACTAGATAACAATCCAAAAATTAATGTATAACTTAACGATTCCCAGAATGGATCAGTTAGTGCAAGCGGTATAAGTGCCAAAACACTAGTTAAACTAGTAGTAATTAAAGGTCTAAATCTTGCTTTTAGCGACAATGCCATTGATTCATACACATCTTTACCATCACGGCGTGCTTGGTTGGCGTAATCTGTTAGTAGTATAGTGTTGTTTACCGCAATACCAATTAATGCAAAAAATCCTACCATCACAAAAAAACTTAAAGGATTATTTGTTATTTTTAAGCCGCCAGCTACTCCAAAAAAGCTAAATGGAATAGCTGTAAATATTAACAAAGGCTGTACAAAAGATCCAAATTGAACCACAAGTAGTACATACATAATGATTAATAAAATTGGAAAAGCGAATAGCATAGACTTAAATGAATCTTGGTTATTGGATTCGTTACCAAAATCATAAACAATCTGTTTTTCATTAATTCCAAATTTACTAAGTTTTTGATTGTCGTAACTTTCTACTACTAATTTTTTGGCTGCTCCTACAAGAGCAGACACGTCATCTTGGTCAAAGCCAGACTTTACTTCTACGTATCTTTTTCCATTTTCTCTTAATACAGATACACGCTTAGTCACGTCGGTTCTAACTATTTTTGCTTTTGTACCATTATTTCGATTAATTTCTTTGCCCAAAAGATTATCCTTCATATTATTAGCTAACTTGTAAGCTTTGTCTGAATCTTCTTCAAAAATTCTAACAGCAAACGGATAATCATCCTTGGCTGGACCGGCATCTACTTGCCTAACTTTTACCTCGGCTGTATCAAAATCTTTAAATGACAGTTGCAACTGACTAACTAGTTCTGGTGACTTAGTTGTACGATTTTTGTAGTCAGTTAATTTAATATATGCAGTAGCCTGAAAAGTGGAACCACTAGATTGGTAATAAACCTGATTTATATTCTTTCCCAGGGTGTCGCCAATAATAATATTAGCTTTGTCTATAATTAGTTCTGCGTCTTTTATATTAACTGCATCCTTAAATCTAAAAGCAACACTTAATGAATTTGAATCTTTAGTACTAGGAAATATATCGAACTTAAGTTTATTAAATAACGGAATACTAGCCAAAAACATCGCCGAACTAAACAAAACGGCAAAGCCGCCATATAATATTCGTTTTTTTGTATTATTTTTTGTGTCTAGTAAGTTTTTAGAAAGCTTGTTAGATGCGTAATCTTCTAGCTTAATAATTGGGTTTTTGAATTTTGCTTTTTTATTATTTTGGCTTACTAATAATCTTGATAAATACGGTACCAATGTTAAAGATATTATATAAGATATTAACAAAGCAATAATAATTGTAACGGGCAAAATACGAATAAAGTCGCCTAAAATACCACTTATAAACAGCATTGGAGCAAATGCTAACATAGTAATTAATGTTCCAGAAAAACTAGCACGTGCTACCTTTTTTATAGCTCCAGCAGCGATTTTTCTTCTGGTACTATCGCTGTGTTTTGCCGAATCTATAGCTTCTACCATAATTGTCGTATCGTCTACTATTAACCCCAAACTTAAAATCAATCCAAAAAGTGTAATTGTATTTAGCGTTATACCAACCGCGTACAAGACTCCTATAGTAGCTAAAATTACAGTAGCCATACTTAGCGCAGTAGCTATTCCTGCCCTAAATGATATAAGCAAACAACTAACTATTATTACAACCAGTAAACCTTCTAGTAGGCTTTGTTGAAGGCTAGAAACCTGCGATCTTATTCCCTCTGCAAAATCTGCAGTAATAGAAACTTTTAAACCACTAAATTGTTTGTCTTGTTTTAATTCTTCAATTTTTTTACTAACAGAATCATAAAGTTTAAGCTGATCAGTGTCAGCTTTTGCCTGCAAGCCAATTGTGACAGACGGGTAAAAAATTATAGCACCACTACCGTCCTTTATACCTAATCTGTCAAAATGTGTAATTTCTGCTTTATTTAATCCTGTTACAGGATCCCTACCTTGGTCTATTTGGTTAAACAATATTGCCTTATTTAATCCATCAACACTTTTAAGTTCTTCTGTAACTTTATCTGCTGCTGCGATTAACTCATTTATTGGTATTTTTTTGTCACTAGTAACGTTCACTAGCATATCTGACTGTTCTTGAAATCTTCCTGCATCAATTGCACTAAATTCCTGAGTAGCGCCTTTAGGAAGTAGACTTTTTTCTGCTAAAAAGTTTTGTACTAATAAGTTTCCGTCTTTAGACGATACGCCGTCGTTATATTTAATAGTAAATAAATACGAAAAATCATTAGATTGAGAATACACAGTCTTAACTTCTGGCAATGATTTAATTGCTTCACTAATAGGATTGGTAATTTTTGAATCTACAATATTTTTATCGTTTACAAAATATGTACCCTTTATAACGCTTATTGGAATATCTACGTTAGGAAACCCCTGCCGCTGCATTAAGGTTGTATAACTAAGCAAACCAAATATTACTATTGCCGCCCAAAACAAAGTAGTAAGTTCTACTTTATCAAAAAAATACAGTCCCAACTTTTGTAAGTTTGTTAGTTTAGTACTGGCTTGTTCAACTTTAGCTTTCATAAATTAGTGTGTCCAATTAATATTATAAATTATGCCGATATATCGTATTTTTGAAGTTTTAACTTAGCTGTTTCTGTATCTCCACCTTGTAATTTAAGTAACTGCGAATATATACCTCCAGAAACAGACAATTCAACAGGTGATCCAATCTCTTCTATTGATCCGTTTTTGATTGTAATAATTTGATCTACAGCCGATATAGTACTTAATCTATGGGCTATTATTATAGTCGTACGGCCTTTCATTAGTGTTTTAAGTGCTTCTTGAACCATTGATTCACTTTTACTGTCTAGGCTACTAGTTGCTTCGTCTAATACAAGTATTGGGGCATCTTTTAATAAAGCACGTGCGATTGCTATTCGTTGCTTTTGTCCGCCGCTAAGTTTTAACCCACGTTCACCAATTTGCGTATCGTAACCATTTTCTAATTTTTCTATAAATTCATGTGCGTTAGCAGCAATTGCAGCTTGTTTTACTTTTTCGTCAGATATTTTTATATTTGAATAAGCTATGTTTTCTTTTATTGTGCCACTAAATAATGCAGGTTCCTGAAAAACTACCCCAACGTTAGCTCTAAGACTAGACTGCGTTACATTTGATATATCTTGGTTGTCTATTAATATTTTACCTGTACCGGGTTCATAAAATCTTAAAAGTAAATTTGTAAGTGTTGTTTTGCCTTCACCTGATTCACCTACAAGTGCTATTTTGGTATTTGGCTTAATATCAAAGGATATGTTTTTTAAAACTGTATGATTATCGTTGTAACCAAAAGTTACATCGCTAAAAATAACTTCGCCTTTAGTTACTTCAAGGATTTTAGCGTCTGAACTATCTGTAATTTCTGGAACTATATTCATAATCTCAAAATAATCTTTACTATCGGCAATTGCCCGCTGTGTGTTTTCTACAAGAAAACTAATAGTAAAAATAGGAATGCGTATATTCATTGCATACAAGATTAGCGCAACAGCTTGTCCCGGACTAAACGCACCTTGTGCACCTTTTACAAATATAAAAAGATACACAAACAAAAATATTGTATTTAAAATTAAGCGCCTTCTAACGTCCTGTTTATGCCAGTACGAAGACTGTGGCCTTAAAATCTTTAAAGCACTATTCATCTGCTTATTAAAAAATCTGAGTTCTTGTTTTTCTTGTATAAAACTTTTAACGACCTTTACCTGACTTATAGATTCTGCAAATCGACCGCTTGCTATATCCAGGTGTTCGTTCTTTTGTTTTTGCCAGGCTTGCCATTTACTACTGCTTTTTATGGTCATCCAGGTAAATATTGGGTAAAGCGCAAATAGCATTAGGGCTACCTGCCAACTGTAGTATGCAACGGCTACTAAACTTAAAATTGTGCTAAAAATAAATTGTAAAAAGTTATTGCTCATCATTTGAATAAAACTAGTAACTTGTACAATAGACCTATTCAAACGATTTATAATTTTTCCGGATAATTCATTGTCAAAATAATTTTGCGGTAATGACATTAGGTGTTCGTAATATTTGCGACTTAAAATATTTTGTAATTTACCTGCAACTTGGTCACCAATATAACCATTTATATTACCTACAATTGTTTGCATTACATCTAATACAAATATAGCTAATGCCAAATAAATAACAAATCTTACGTTCGATTGTGTACCTTTTCGCATTTCGTCAATTGCCCATCCACTAAAAAGCGGAGTAAGAATAGTAGTAACAGATAACAGTGTTGTTAAAGCGCTTATTAAGGCGTAGCTTCTCCAAAGCTCATGTCCTGTTTTAAGTATTCTAAATATGTGTTTCATTATGTAGCTCCCTTTAGGTATATCGTATCATTATAAGCATTTTAAAAGATAGATACTA
>CALRCT010000033.1 GCA_943354655.1 uncultured Candidatus Saccharimonas sp.
ATATAAATAAAATGCTCTTGCTACGTTGCCGCTAAATGCAGCTTCTATTAAATCAAAAATACTACTCAAAGGAGCTTGCTCGGTCAAAAGATCAATAGTTTTTTTTGTTATAACCCCGTCGTACAAAAGTAACTTGTCTAGTTCGCTAGACAATAACTGCTGACCTGCCCCTACTCTAGAAACTAAATAGTTAGCATCACTAATGCTTATACTGCCACCCCTTGCCTTTGCTTCAAGCGTTAACCAATTAGGGGCGCTCCTGGCGTCGATTTCTATAAACTCTTTAAGGTCGGTTAATTTTTTTAGAGTTTTAAAAAATACACTACGCTTATCTATTTTTGGTTCTACAATAATTAATTCTGTGACGTCAGACAATGATTCAAATATCTTTTCTGAAGATTCATTTGCTGTTTTATTTGCAGCTAAACCTTCCATGATTATCATTCGCTTAGGACTTAAAAATGGCAGAGCCGACAACACATCTAATATTTTGCCAGTTTCCCATTCGGCTACATCAATTGTTTCTAGTGCCAAATCACCATATTCAGCAATAAATTTATTACGTTCAAGCAACAAAGCCTGACGTAACAAAAAACTATTTTGACCTACTAAACTTTTAATCATTAACTACTATTGTACCGTGACAAGGGTTAATAAAATATTAATTATGCTTTTGGCATGTAGGACAAACATGAGTTCCACGACCCGCAACACGTATTTTTATAATAGTTGTGCCGCAATTTGGGCAAGGTAAATTTTCTCGCCTAAATACACGAGCAAATTCCATGTAGCTTCCCTTTTTGCCTTCGGCATTAACGTAATTTTTATTAGTACTGCCTCCTTTTTCTATGGACAGTTTAAGAACAAAAATAATTTCATAATGAAGCACTTTTAATTTTGAAACAGGTACGTCAATTACTTTTGTTGCAGGATGAATTTTAGCTCCCCACAAACTTTCATCTGCGTATATATTACCGACTCCCGCCAATACAGTTTGATCCAATATTGCAGCTTTGATGGTTGAATTTTTTTTACGTTGAAGTCTATGAACAAAAACTTTACTCGTAAACTCATCTGTCAAAGGCTCTGGCCCAACTTTTTTAAAAAAATCCAATTCAGGAACTTGTATTGTAGGCATTAAACGCATCCAACCAAATTTTCTTTGGTCATTAAAATACAGTTTTGATTTATCTGTAAATTCAATAATTACCCTTGTTGTTTTGTCTGGCAATACTCCTACAAGACTGTCACTAGGGTGTCCTGCGCCAAAATGTTCCCCGGCTTCGTTGTTCTGGGTTCTGGGTCCTGGGTTCTTAGTAATTGCACTACCTAGAACCGAGAACTTAGAACTTAGAACTGGTTTTTTTGCTACAAAGACTAATTGTCCGGTCATTTTTAAGTGACAAACAATTGTATAGTCTGTAGATAAATCAATGAGTAATACTTTTGCTCGCCTTCGAATTCCAACAATGTGTGCACCTATTAAAAATGCATTTATATCGTTTTGCGAATTAGGAAAACCCTTAGGCCAATCAAAATTAACTGTACTAACTATTTTATTTGGCAATAATCTAGCTAATCCACTACGAACGGTTTCTACTTCGGGAAGCTCTGGCATAATCTAATTATAGCAATCTAGGGCTATCATAGTTCCAGCTTGCTATAATTAACTTAAGATGGACTTAAAAGACATACTAAAAGGACGAAACATTCCACAAGAACCACCCGAAAGCCTGGCCTTAAAAAAGTACGTCCAATCAAAATATAATGTAGCTACGCAAGTTATCATTAGCCCGCATCATTTAACATTAGTAGTACCAAGTTCTGCGTTGGCTGGAACACTAAGACTAGAACTTCCTAGAATGCTTGAAGAATGCAAAATAACTCAAAAACTACACATTCGAATCAGCTAGCAATACACCTAAATCAATCTTGTATTGCATGAAATCCTTATACAATATAGAACTCATACCAACCGCTTCTGCGCCTGCGCAAAAATCTTCACGGTCGTCTATCATTACACATTCATTAACGGTTACGCCAAGTTTATCTGCGGTATAAATATAGGCGTTTTTATCTGGCTTTGTAAATCCAACAGAACCACTTTCAACCACTGCATCAAATAGTGCGTTAAGCTCTTCGGTTGTAAATCTTCTGGCCAATCCGCCAGAGCTAACATTTGATAATACCGCTGTTTTATAACCTTTTGAACGGAGCACTGATATCTGGCTAATCAAGTCGCTATTTCGAATCTCTTTTTCGTGTCGACTTTTTTGCAACTCTTGCTCTGACATATTTAATGCTGCGGCCATTTGACGAATACCTTCTTGGTAGTCAATAAATCCCATATTTAACATTTTTACCGCATCCCACACATGTATTTGGGAATCAACTGGGTATTTTTTTACAGTATTACCCAGCCAGTCTTCTACTAGCACTCCAAAACAATCAAAAATAATAGCTTTTATCATTAACTTTTATTATAACCGACAACTACTAGTTAAGTACGGTGTATTCTTTAACAAGAATAGTGCTATAGTCAGGAATCTGAGATTTAAACAATGCTCTTACAGAAGATCCGTTTGAACTTTGCATACTAGTACTGCTCTTTGTAGAACAAGAAGCATTCCATAGTCTGCTTATTGTCTCGTCGTGATCGCTTAAACTATACACATAGCGTCTACCTGTTGCGCACGCTGCAACTTCGTCGTCGCTTGCTCCAGCTACTTTATTTGTAAAGTTTGAACGTTCTAATGCGCGTAAAAATATTCTGTAAGCAACGATATTGTTAGAATACTGCTTTTCGCTAACAACTGACTTTTGGTAACCTTTGTAAATAGTAAATTTACGATAGTTTTGTGTAACTTCTATCTGGTAACTTAAAAACTGGTCGTCTCCAACTATAGGGCCTTCGACGTTTAATTTTACTGCTGTACCTTCTCTTTCATAATCAGAAAGTTCTATCTTTTGTACGCTAGCGTTTGATTTTGTACTGTCGCCGCCAAAAATATTTTTAGCTATAGAAACTATTCCCCAAGTCGAAAGAACCAGTAAGACTACCGAAATTACAGTAAAGATTATAAATCGTATTCGTGACCCGTATTCCATAATGCTTATATTATAGCATAATTATGCTTATGATGCAATATGCTTTTAAACCTACAGGTTATCGCACTTTTTATAATCAGTATTGTCGACGTTTCCGCCATTCTTTTTAATATCGTCTAACGCCGTTCTGCATAAATCTCTTGCGGTACTAGATGGGGTTGAACCACCGCCGCCCGTAGATCCACCACCAGTTGATCCCCCGTTATGAGAAGCCGAATCATCAATCGTAGTATTCGTGGTAGTGGTCGGGCTATTGTCTTCTGGCTTAGTGGTAGAAGTTGAATCATCTGACTTTGTTGAATCCTGCTTGTTGGATATTCTGTTTTCTATTTCTTGCTTTTCTTTATTAACAATATTTAGTTTATTTTCGTCATCACTAGATTTTTTTAGCTTATTAATTTCTGACTCTCGTTGTTTTAATAGTTGTTCGTTATATGAAGGCTGAACAAAACTTCTTGCGTCCTCAATGTTTCGTCTTACTCCGTACAATAAGTCGCCTGGCTGGCTAGCAAAAGATAGACCGCTTACGACTATTAATCCTGCAAAAAAAGCTGCCGAAAAGGTTGGAGCAAGTCGTAAAAATAATGGCTTTTGAGGAAATATTTCATTCAACATTTGGCGTTTTTGTCGCCTACTAAGATGTGGCTCATTACCAACACTGTGCAACTTCTTTGCAAAGCTTTGTAATTTTTTAGCTGTAATTAATTTATTGTCGCTTTTCATACCATAACCTTAGTTTCTTTAATGCTCTAAACTGCATAACCCGTACGTTCGCTTCGGTGTGTCCGGTCTGCTTTGCAGTTTCCTGCACCGAAGCTCGTTCAATAAAACGCCAGTGAATAATTTCACGCAGTTCATCAGATAAGCTATCAAGCGCCACCAGAAGTGTCTTAACGTCTATTTGTCTGTCGATATCTTCTGCAGTATAGTCATGCACTTCGATTTCGGCATCTTCGCTCAGACGTTCTTCGGATTTTTTTCGATAACTATCGATGATTGTACGCCTGGCAATAGTATAAAGCCAAGCTTTAGGAAATTTACCGTCAAAAGTTTCACGTTTTTCCCAAGCCTTAGTAAACACTGTGCTTACTATATCCGACGCCTTGTCTTCGTCACCTACGCGCCAAAAAGCAAATCGATATAATGAATCGGCATGTTCATGAAATAATTTAGTAAATTCACGTTTGTTCATGTACTAGTCACTATCTCATATAACGAACAACTTCTTCAATTGTTACAAATTAACTTTTTGTTTCATAATAAGTATTACTAAAATTAACCCCCAGATATGTAACATTTTTGTAATATGCACGTTAAACACTATGCAAACTAAGATAAAAGAATAAATAAGGAATTAGATTTATGAATAAAAAAGTAATTATTGGATCAGCTTTAGCACTAGGTATAATTTTGTTACCAGTTGCCGCACAAGCAAGTCGCGGATCAAACGATTCAACAAATACAAGTAGCCTGCATGACCAAGCTGAAGTTAACTCAGTTTCTAATGACGACCTATCTCACGAAGATAACGACGACCATAAAGTAACAGTTAATCCTACTCAAGCAGATGTAGTTTTAAGTAGCACTTCATCTACTAACGCATCAGCTGCAATAGAATCAACCAAAACACTTCAAGAAGCTGTTGCTGCGGCTCAAAAACAATTTCCAAGTAAAACTGTTAAAGAATCAGAAAAAGAATCTGAAGACGGAAAACAAATTTGGGAAATTAAATTTACCGACGGAAGCAAAGTAGAAGTAGATGCAGTAACTGGTTTAGTTATTTCTTTTAAAGACGCATCTTTAAACGTAGATAATTCGGGACACGGAAACGGTCACGACAACGACGAAGACACAGATCATTCAGGCAGCAGTCACAACTAAACCTGCTAAATTAATTAATAAAGCGCAGTATTCACTGCGCTTTATTTATTTTAAACTTTTGGCTGCTTGGTTGTTTTTTGTTTTGCATTAACTGCAGGTATATCTTTGATTGTATTTATATGTTTATTACCATGTCTTAATAAGTACAAAACAAATGCAATAGTTCCGCATGCAACAGCAAAACTTAGCAAATAACCACCAAATAACTGCTGTACTGCCTTTGCTACAGCGTCTATTAACCCGTTAGCTTTAACGTCGGCTGAACCAGCCTTTAATTTATCGGCCAATCTGGCTGGCAATAATATAATTGCACCCCAAAAGACAAAGAACCAAATACTTGTGTGTAAAAATATTCTGCCGATTCGTCGTAGTTTTTGACCTTTTTCTGCTACAAACCATTCCAACAATAAAAGAATTACAAAC
>CALRCT010000034.1 GCA_943354655.1 uncultured Candidatus Saccharimonas sp.
AGTGGGATTTTAACTTGGCGGAGAGGGAGGGATTCGAACCCTCGGTACCGTTTCCGGTACTCCGGTTTTCAAGACCGGTGCACTAAACCACTATGCGACCTCTCCATCGATTCATAATTATACTGTAAAATTCTAATTAACTCTAGTAATTTATGTGATTTTACGTTAAAATAACCCAAGTAATCGCGCAGCATACGGAGAGGTACCCAAGTGGCTGAAGGGGGCAGTTTGCTAAATTGTTAGGGGGGCGCAAGTCCCCGCGAGGGTTCGAATCCCTCCCTCTCCGCCAAAATAACAAGTCGACACCAGTGGTCGGCTTTTTATTCTGGTATAAGTTTGAGCTGTATTAAACAACTTCCCCGCCCTATTAACTAGCCGTTTAGTACTACTTTGTGTCGCATAAATTTAAACTTACTGGTATCATATGGTGTATGGATGAGGTGGGATTAGGTAAGCAGCTTCAGGAAGCAAGGCAAAAAGCTGGTTTTACGCAGCAACAACTTTGCGCCAGCGCAGGATTATCTTATTCGACATTGGCCAAAATAGAGCGCGGCGCCATTAAGTCCCCTTCTATATTTACTATTCAGAGCATTGCAGACACGCTTGGACTGTCTTTGGACGAACTTTTGGGACATACTGCACCTTTAGCAGCACGGACAGCCCCAGTAAGTACTAAAACAAGTAGTCTTAGCGGTATTAAATTTGTGTATTTTGACATTAACGGTTGTTTGGTTCGTTTTTACCACCACGCATTCACTAAGTTGGCAGACGACTTGGGCACAAGCAGTGATACCGTAGAATCTACGTTTTGGCATTACAACGACGCTGTTTGCAGGGGCGAAATGACAATTTTGGACTTTAACACGGCCTTAGCAAAAGCTATTGGCGTGCCCGCTGTAGACTGGACATCTTATTACCTAGAAGCAGTACAGCCAATTGCCGAAATGCACGACCTGGTTAAAGAAGTAGCAAGCAGTTATGACGTTGGATTATTGAGCAATATCATGCCCGGTCAAATTGACGCAATGTTAACAAAAGGTATGCTACCAAACGTAAATTACAAGACAATTATCGACAGTTCTGAAGTTATGGCAATTAAGCCAGAAGTTAAAATATACGAAATAGCAGCAGGATTGGCAGGTGTGTCACCTCAAGAAATCTTGTTAGTCGACGATAGCCGACCAAACCTTATGGCCGCCGAAAAAATGGGCTGGAAGGTTTTGTGGTTCGACGATTACAGAGTAGAAGATTCGGTTCAACGAATCCAGACCGCACTAAGAACCAAATAACTTATTTGTTTATTTGGAATCGTTCAATTTCGGCCTGAACACCGCTTAAAAGGTCATTGTTAGCCTTTAACTGGTCGCGTGTTTGGTCTACGAGTTCTTTTGGAGCACCACTTACATATTTTTTATTGTTTAACCTGCCCTGTAAGTTGTCTATTACAGACTGAAGCTGTATTTTTTGATCGTTCAATTTGGTTGTGTAGCGTCTTGCGGTAGATTCGTCTACGTCAAGCCAGCAAGTATACGGAGTACTAGTTAAATGCAGTCCGTGGCCCGATTCGACTTCGTGAACGCCAACTAATCCAGCAAGCTTAGCTAACAAAACAGAGTTTTCTTTTAAAAACGGCACGTCCGAATAGTACAAAGTACTTTTTAGTAGTCCCAGGTTAGAAATTATTACTCGAACTTCGGTCACGATTGTTTTAATTTCGTCGAATTCGTTTGCTTTTTTGCTGTCTAACTTTACTTCTTGCGGCCATTGGGATGTTACTAAAAGATCGCTTCCTGTCCACGAAAGTGTTTGCCAAATAGTTTCGGTTACAAATGGCGCAAACGGATGAGAAAACGCCAGTATTGTTTTTAGTACATACTGCAAAACGGAATCATTTTGCTGACCCTTACATGCTTCGATGTACCAGTCTGCAACGTTATCGCGTACTAAATGATGCAGTGTTTCGTAAGCTTCGCTAAACCTATAATTGTCTAAATGTTCACTAAGTTCCCTGTTAGACTGTTGTAATTTATTCAATATCCAGTGGTCTGCTACAGATGTAGGATTTAGTTCTAAGGCTTTGGTGTCTTCGCCTAATTTGTCAGATATAAAACGAGCAATGTTCCAAAGCTTGTTGGCAAAATTTCTGCCAGCATCAATTTTACTTGGTGCGTAAGCAGCGCTGTACCCTGCACTTCGTCCAGCTATAATACCCATTCTAAGAGCGTCCGAACCGTGTGAGCTTATAACGTCTTTAGGATCTATAACGTTACCAATGCTTTTACTCATTTTGCGTCCGTCTTCGCTTCTGACCATGCCGTGCAAATAAACATCTTTAAACGGCAGTTTGCCGGTAACGTACAGGCCTAGGCATATCATTCTAGACACCCATTGGTACAAAATATCTACGCCAGTTTCCATTAGACTAGTAGGATAGTAATCTGTAAAATCTGAATGTTCAGGGTAGCGAAGGGTAGCAAAAGGCCATTGTCCACTGCTAAACCAAGTATCAAATACGTCTGAATCACGACGATAAGTTTTGCCATCTATATGAAGGATCTCTTGATCTACGGATTCATTAAAAATCCAATCGTCGCTGTCGTTAATATTTTGAAAAGCTGGAATAGGTATACCCCAAGCAATTTGCCTACTAATGTTCCAGTCGCGCACGTTTTGCAGGTAGGTAATTACCTGTTCTTTTTTAGACGCAGGATAAAATGTAATTTTAGATGATTTAATTGATTTAATGGCAGGTTCGGCTAGCTTTTTCATGTCTATAAACCACTGATCCATTAACATTGGTTCAATAACTGTTCCGCATTTGTAGCATGTCCCTACCCTGTTTTGGTAGTTTTCGTCTACTTTTTCTAGTAGCCCTTTGGCTTTAAGTTCTTCGGCAACAGCTATTCGTCCATCGGCTACGGTCATGCCTTCGAACTTACCCGTTAAATGGTTTAGCGTACCATCATGATTAATAACGCGAATAGCTTCAAGATTATGTCTTTGTCCGGCCTCAAAGTCGTTAAAGTCGTGTGCTGGCGTTATTTTTACCGCCCCTGTTCCAAACTGTGGATCGACCATTTCGTCGGCAATTACACGTAGTTCAAAAGGACCGTCAATTCCCTCTACTGTTATTACTTTGCCAACGTATTGTTTGTATCGTTCGTCGTCTGGGTGTACCGCTACGGCAGTATCGCCAAATTTAGTTTCTGGCCTTGTTGTAGCAAGCGTAAAAGGTCCGTACTTTAAGTAATATAAAGGACTAGTTTTTTCTTCGTATACGACTTCGATATCTGCAAAACTAGTGCGGTGGTTTGTGCAGTAATTAACTAGTCTTTCACCCCTGTAAATAAGACCATCATCCCACATTTTTTTAAACGTAATGTATGATGTTTTTACGATCTGTTCGTCTAATGTAAATGTAAATTTAGACCAGTCGCAACTAACCCCTAGACTACGCAGCTGTCCTTCAAAATTATCTTTATTACCCTGCACAAACTTGTATATTCCGTCATAAAGATCTTCTCTGCTTAGGTCAAAACGACTTTTGCCTTCTTTGGCTAAGTGTTTTTCATAAACTACCTGAGTTTCGAACCCAGCATGGTCGGCGCCTGGTAAAACAAGAGTCGAATCCCCTTTTAGTCTGTGATAACGGGCCGAAATATCTATTAAGGCGTAATTTAGCGCATGACCAATATGAAGATTGGCGTTTGCATTTGGCGGCGGCATTACAGTACTAAAAGCACTCTTGCTACCATGTCTAAATACAGGGGTGAAAGCTTCTGATTTTTCCCATAATTCGTAAATATCTTTTTCGTAAAGATTCGGCTCGTAGACTTTTGGTAGTTGCATTAGGTTCACCTTCTTCAAAAAATAAAAAACTTCCCTTTTAGTATAGCAGAAGGGCGGGTAATTAACAGTGGTGTTTCACGTGAAAAAGCACAAATCAACAAACAAGATCTTTCACATGAAAGCCCTCATTTACTAACCTCTATTTTTTGTCCCACTATTTTAAAATGTTCTAACCGCATTGTTTACGCGGTTTGTTCATTCGCTCTATTTGTTTCAGATTTAATATTAACAGGGAAGGGTAAGCGTTAGCAATATTGACATAACATAACGTTTATGTTATATTGATAGTAATGAAAAACGAAGTGCAGAGAATAGTAAGCGATTCTTGTAGTGATTGTCCTGCCAGATACGGCATGTGTCCGGATACAGCTTTGGATTATTTTGAAGGTCACGTAAAATTTGGCAAAGAACCAGATCACCTAAAGGTGTTATTTGGTATTTCTACACCCCAAGAAGCAAGTAGCGTTATGCAAGGCTTACAAGATTTAGCACAAATGTGTCTTGAACTGCCAGTAGGGCTAAGAAGCGACAACCTTCTAACCAGGGAACAAATTGGTCGATTGGCGATGCCGTTAGACCCCGAACTTTAGTTACATAGACAGGTTAGGGTTTATGTCTAAATTGTATGGGTCGGCTGGCAGGGCGGCTAATTTTGCTTTAAAGGCGCCAAGAGTTGCGATCATAGCTCCGTTGTCGGTAGATAGTTTAGTGTCTGTATAGTTGATTTTAATAGGCAAACGATCAGCCAATTGTCGCCTAAGTTCTGTGCTGGCGCTTACACCACCGCCAATAACAACACTAGCCGGATTAAATTCATTAAATGCGGTAACTGTTTTGTCTACCACTGTTTCTATGGCGACACGCTGAAACACCGCAGCAATATCTGCCTTCTGCGCGCTTGTAAGCGCCTCTGGAAGGCTAGAACTAGGAAAAGTGAAGTCTTTACCGCACATCGCTTGGGCTTGTCTTAAAACGGCTGTTTTTAATCCAGAAAAACTATAGTCATATTTATTGGGCATTTTTGCTTTGGGCAGGCTAAATGCTTCTGAATTACCTTCTAAAGCTTTTGCTCCCACACTTGGACCACCGGGGTAGGGCAGTCCAAGGATTTTTGCTACTTTATCAAAAGCTTCGCCAATTGCATCATCTTGAGTTTGTCCCAGTAATTTGTAGTCAAAATGATCATTAAACAAAACAAGTTGACTGTGACCACCGCTAACAATAAGCGCCAACAAAGGGAACACAGGGGGTGTGGGAGGTAGCAGGTAGGAGTCAGAAGGTTTAACATCTTCCATCTCCAACATCTTATCTCCTATTTGTGTTATGAAATTGGCGTATACGTGGGCTTCTACATGGTTTATGGCATACAATGGTTTGTTTTTAATTATTGCCAACGTACGAGCAGTAATTACGCCTACCAAAAGGCTACCGCCTAATCCAGCGCCATAAGTAACGGCAATGGCGTCTATGTCGTCCCAGGTCATGCCGGCTTCTGTAAAAGCCTG
>CALRCT010000035.1 GCA_943354655.1 uncultured Candidatus Saccharimonas sp.
AATAATTGACGATGGGTATATTAACAGGCGCTACTGATTTTTTTGGACTAGATATTGGTACCACCGCTGTTCGTGTAGTAGAACTAAAGGGTAGTGGCAAAGTCAGAAGCCTGGCGCACTATGGTCAAATAGCCGTAGATAGCAAAATATCTCAAAGTGACGCCAACGCAGATATGCAAAAAATGGCTCAGTATATAAGACAGGTTATAGCTGATGCAAAAATATCATCTCGTAACGTAGCAGTTGGCGTTCCTAGCCAAAGAGTATTTACAGCAGTTGTAGATATGGACAAGTTAAGTCCATCGGATCTTGCCAAAACAATCAGATTCCAGGCAGATTCGTTAATACCTACACCTCTTGCCGAAAGCAAAATCGACTGGGCCTTATTGGGTGATTCGCCAAAAGAAACAGGCAAGTCAGAGATTTTATTGTCTAGTGTTACTAATGATTTTATAGAAAAACGCCTAGATTTACTTGAAGCCATTGGGCTAAATGTAATCGCGTTCGAGCCAGACAGCCTTGCTATTGTGCGTGCATTGTTACCTCCAGACACAACAGCACCACAAATGATATTAGACGTTGGCAGCAAAGCTACGGACTTGGTTATTGCCATGAACGGTGCACCTAGGCTTACACGTTCTATACAGGTAGGAACAGATTCTTTAATTAAGTCAGCAATGCAAAACCTTAGTATCGACGAAAAACAAGCAGAACAGTTTGTATTTAAGTTTGGGCTGTCTAAAGACAAGCTAGAAGGCCAAGTATATAACGCAATTAGCGGAATGGTAGACATACTATTTACCGAAATCGAAAAATCAATTAAGTTTTTTTACAGCCGTTACAACAACACTCCTATCGAACGTATCATTGTTACTGGTGGTGCATCTGCGCTTCCTGAGTTTCCGTTATTTATAGCAAATAAATTTGGACTAAGTGTAGAAATAGGCAATGCTTGGCGTAATATTGCGTTTCCGCAAGACAGACTAAACGAACTATTAGCTATGTCCAATCACTTTGGTGCCGCAGCTGGATTAGCGCAGAGGATAGAATAATGATTCAGTTTAACCTTTTACCAGATGTAAAACTAGATTACATAAAAGCCCAACGCACAAAACGAATTGTGGTATTAAGTTCGCTTATAGCAACAACTGCATCTTTGTTGTTATTGGTTGTTTTGTTTGCGTATGTACAAAAAGCGCAAAAAGACCATATAAATGACATTACAAAAGATATAACTACACAAAGTAATAAGCTTAAAGATACTAAAGACCTTAACAAGATCTTAACAATTCAAAACCAGTTAAATAGCCTGCCTGATTTACACAAAAACAAGGCGGTGGCTTCTAGGGTTTTTACGTATATGCAACAAGTTACACCTGTTCAAGCAAATATTGCTAGCCTAAATATAGATTTTGATTTGTATAGCATTAAATTAGTAGGAACCGCAGACAGTTTTGCTACTATTAATAAATTTTCGGACACACTTAAGTTTGCGACGTTTAAAAATTCTAAGTCGGATAACGGAAAGCCCTTTACTGATGTAGTAACTACTTTAACTGCAAGCGACAAAAATTCGTCTTATACAATATCTTTTAATTACGACAAAGCGCTGTTTTCTAGCGATGAAACGCCGACCTTAGTAGTTCCAAACATTATAAGTACAAGAAGCGAAACAGAAAAACCTGCATCTGTATTTAAAGAACAAATAATACCTGCAAAAACGGGGGGTAATTAATATGTCAGAAGCTCCAAAAGTTAGCAATAAACACATATTAATAGACAAAGCGAACGCCATAATGTTGGTAACCGTTGGTATTACGGCTTTTATAGTAACTTTTTCTTTAGTAGCGTCTAAGGCTTTAATAAGCCAAAGCAGATACCAGGCAAAAGTAATTAAAGAAAAAGACATTACACTAAAACAACTTAAAGAAAATAATAATAATGTAAGTAAACTGGTAGAAAGCTATAAAAATTTTGCAGGCGAAAAAGTAAACATTTTAGAAGGCAGCATTAATGGTACAGGATCGCGTGACGGAGACAATCCAAAAATTGTATTAGACGCATTACCAAGCAAGTACGACTTTCCGGGGCTTATTAGTAGTGTAGAAAAATTACTAAAAGAAGGTGGCTACAAGATTATTAACATCGGCGGAAGTGACGACGAAATCGCACAACAAAAAGTGTCTACGGCTAAACCAACAGCGATTCAAATTCCGTTTCCTATTAGTGTCGAAACAAATTATCAGGGAGCTCAAAATTTATTGTTAACACTAGAGCGCACTATACGACCTATTCAAGTTAGTTCATTAAATATCACCGCTTCTGGTTCTGTGTTGCAGGTAGCAATAACTGCCAAAACGTTTTATCAACCAGAAAAATCGCTTAATATATCAAGTAAGGTAGTAAAATAATTATGAAAAAAAAGGATTTATCAGTAATATTTTTTATCGTAGTATCTAGTATTATTTTATCTGTTATTTTAAGTAGTAAAATAATTTCTACGCCTAATAACAGGCAACAAAAAGTAGAAATTGTAGACAAAATATCGTCTAGTTTTATACAGCCAGATTCTAAATATTTTAACAAAGATTCAGTTAACCCGACGCAAACTATTCAAATTGGTGGAGATCCAAACACTAAGCCTTTTAAGAGTGCTCAGTAGGAGTTTATAAAGTTATGAGCGTTTTGTCTGTCGCAGTACAAAAACAGGTAGAAGACGCACTGTTAAAAGACGGTGTTATTACTGCTGACGTGTTAAAAAAGTTGCGCATTGATGCGCACGAAAAAACTACTCCGCTTTTTTCTTATATGATTGCAGAGGGAGTTTTGACTAACGAAGTCCTAACCAAAACGACTGCGCACGTTGCAAATGTACCCTATGTTAATTTAAGCGCTTCACACATAGACCCAGCTATACTAGCATTACTACCTGTAGAAGTCGCAGAACGCTATATGGCTGTACCTTTGGGCGAAATGCAAAACAGGCTTGTTGTAGCTATGTTAGATGCCGACAACGTTCAGGCAGTAGACTTTTTAAGCAACAAAATTGGACGCCCTTTAAAGGTGTATTCTGCAAGCGAAGAAGGAATTAGACAAGTACTTAAACAATACGTTACAGATTTAGACAAAGAAGTTGGTGGGGCATTAGATGCCGAACAGCAAGAAATAGATATTGCAATCGCTGGTGATTCTAAGGCAATTAAAACTATTGTTCAGGATTCGCCTATTAGTAAGGCATTAAATACGATTCTAGAATACGCTGCAAATAACAGAGCAAGTGATATTCATATAGAACCTCTAGAACGCGAACTTAAAATTCGTTGCCGAATAGACGGTGTCCTGCGCGAAATAATGAAACTACCAAAGACAACAGAAGCACCGCTAGTGTCACGTATAAAAATATTAAGTACGCTAAAAATTGACGAACATCGTATTCCACAAGATGGACAATTTACTATAAAAGTCGCAAATAAAACTATCGATTTGCGTATTTCTATTTCTCCTGTTGTGTGGGGCGAACAAGTAGTTATTCGTTTACTAGACAAAACTGGTACAAGTCTAAAATTAGAAGATATGGGTTACCGAGGACGCGCAATTAGAACTATACGCGAAGGGCTAAAAAAACCAAATGGTATGATTTTAACTTCTGGACCGACAGGTTCGGGTAAGTCTACTAGTCTTTATGCACTAATACAAGAAATTAAAAGCGAAGAAATTAATATTGTTACCCTAGAAGACCCAGTAGAATATAAAATGGACGGCATTAATCAGATTCAGGTTAATGCAGATGTAGGACTTACGTTTGCTACGGGGTTAAGAAGTATTTTGCGTCAAGATCCAAACGTAGTGATGGTAGGAGAAATTCGTGACAAAGAAACAGCTACTTTGGCGGTTCAGGCGGCGCTTACCGGCCACTTAGTTTTTAGTACACTCCATACAAATAGTGCAGCAGGAATATTGCCACGCTTGCTAGATATGGGCATAGAACCATTTTTAATTGCAAGTACGGTTCACACAGTAATTGGCCAAAGACTTGTTAGGCGTTTGGTACCAGGTGGCGAAAAGTATCAGTCAAATGCAGCAGAAACAGAAACGATAAATTCGGCATTATCTGGATTATTGCCAAAAACGGATTCTGAAATGGCTGCTATGAAAGAAGATCTAGGTTATCCAGACTTGCCACTTTTGACTCAAAACGCTTATACTTTAACTAAGGGCAAAATTGATGCAGGTAGCCCTGACGGTTATAAGGGAAGAATGGGTCTATACGAAGTATTCGAAATAGACGATAACATTCAGGACTTGATACTAAAACGATCTACAAGTGCCGAAATTCAAAAAGCGGCACAAGCAAACGGAATGGTTACAATGCGCGAAGATGGCTACTTAAAGGCTTTAGCAGGACTAACATCCGTAGCCGAAATAGGTAGAGTTGCGGCAGCGGATTCAGCATAAAAAAAGATAAAAGATAGGGTGGCTATGACGGGACAACCAAGAATCGAACTACTACTAGAAGAGGTGATTAAGAAAAAATCATCTGACCTTCACTTGCAAGTTGGACTACCTCCGATGTTGCGTGTTGACGGAACTTTACTGCCTGTTACTGGTGCGGACGTTTTAACAGAAGAAACAGTAGAACTTTTAGTGTTTGCAATTTTAGACGACGACCAAAAGCAGATTTTATTAAAAGATAAAGAATTTGACTTTAGTTTTGCTTTTGGCGACCTTGGAAGGTTTCGTGTTAACGCATTTCATGAAAGAGGCAACATAGCAGCTGCACTTAGGCTTATTCCTAACGAAGTATTAACAATCGAACAACTTGGTTTGCCGTCTATTGTAAGTAAGTTTGCAGATTATCCAAGAGGTTTGGTTTTGGTTACTGGGCCTACAGGTTCTGGTAAGTCAACTACGTTGGCAGCAATGGTGCATAAAATTAATCACGAACGTGCTACACATATAATTACAATCGAAGATCCAATCGAATACACTCATAAGTCTGCAAAATCAGTAATAGTACAGCGTGAAGTTCATTACGATACATTTAGTTTTAGTACTGCGCTTCGTAGTGCTTTGCGCCAAGATCCTGACGTTGTTTTGATCGGAGAAATGCGTGATCTAGAAACTATTTCTAGTGCAATAACAATCGCCGAAACAGGCCACTTAGTTTTTGCTACACTTCACACAAACAGCGCTGC
>CALRCT010000036.1 GCA_943354655.1 uncultured Candidatus Saccharimonas sp.
ATAGGACTAACAGGTAAAATAAGTGCGCCTCCACCAACGGTAGCTCCTACAATATCTTTTCCTACTAACAACCAAGTATTTAAAGAAGTTCCCGTAAAAGTAACAGGAATATGTACTACCGATCTACTTGTTAAGATTTTTAAAAATAACGTATTTGGCGGGTCTGTACAATGTGTAAACGGTAGTTATTCTATGCTCCTTGATTTGTTTTCGGGTCAAAACGAACTTGTAGCGCGTGTATACGATTCAATCGATCAGCCAGGTCCTGATTCTAATACGGTACAAGTAAGTTTTAACGACACTAAAGCCGGCGCTGGTTCACGCGTGTCCATTACCAGTAACTATGCTAAGCGTGGAGCAAATCCAAATACCATACTTGTATGGCCTGTAATCATTAGTGGTGGTACCGGTCCATACGCAGTAAGTGTAGATTGGGGTGATGAAACTGAAGCTGACCTTTCTAGTCAGGCTTTTCCTGGATCTTTTGACATTAAGCATATTTATAAATCGGCCGGTATATATAACATCATTGTTAAGGTTGTAGACCGCGACGGAATTGGTGCATTTTTACAGATTGTTGGAGTTGGCAACGGGCCACTTAGCCAAACAAATATAGGTTCTGATGACCCAAGTTCACAACCTTTAGGCGGCGTTAGAACAAAAATTGTATGGCAACCAGCGTCGGTTATTATTCCGTTTATATTTAGTACGTTTTGGTTAGGTAAAAAATACGAACTTCATATGCTTCGCAAAAAAATTACTCGCGGTGAACGACCTTTTGGCGATTAGTATTAATATTTTTAAAATTAATACTAAACAAATTCGAATTATATAATAAAATATTATATAATAATTACAATGACAAAAACAGTATACGTAGGTCTTTCTGGTGGAGTTGACAGCTCTGTAGCAGCTGCTCTTTTAAAAGAGCAGGGTTATAACGTTGTTGGCGTATACATGAAAAACTGGTCTCGTGATTTACCAGGTTTTTCTTGCCCATGGAAAGAAGATTACCAAGATGCCAAACGCGTAGCGGTTCAGCTTGGAATTGAATTTAAAATGTTTGATTTTGAGAATGAGTATTTTAACAGGGTAGTTCAGTACATGTTAGACGGTTTTACGGCTGGTCAAACTCCTAATCCTGATATTATGTGTAACCAAGAAATTAAGTTTAAACTATTTTTAGAAGCATCATTAGAACAGGGAGCAGACTTTATAGCAACCGGACATTATGCCCAAACAAATAACGGCAAATTGATAGTTGCAAAAGACGACAACAAAGACCAAACATATTTTTTGTATAGGGTAACTGACGAAGCTTTAAGCAAAACGTTATTTCCTATTGGTGGTTACACAAAACCCGAAGTAAGAGAATTAGCAAAAAAGTACAATCTTATTACAGCTACAAAAAAAGAAAGTATGGGAATTTGTTTTGTAGGAAAAGTTGGAATTAAAGAATTCTTGCAGCAGTTTTTACCACCTCAAAAAAGTGGAGATATTAAAAATCAGTATGGAATGAGTATAGGTACTCATGACGGTGCCGTGTATTACACTATTGGTCAAAGGCACGGTCTTAGCGTAGGCGGTGGTTTGCCATATTACGTTACAGGTAAAGACATGGCTAAAAATGAAGTTTACGTAACTACAGATATTCAGGATAAAAAATTGTGGAATGACGCTATAACTTTAACTAGCCCACATTGGATATCAAAAAACCCAGATCTAAAAGATCTAGTCGTACGCACAAGACACAGAGGCCCTCTTACAATAGTTAAATCAATCAAAAAACAGGGTAATAATTATATTTTAGAATTAGCCGAACCGTTAAGAGCGTTAACAGCTGGACAATCTGCAGTTTTATACCAAAAAGATGTATGCATAGGTGGCGGAATAATCTGTTAAAATAACTTGTATATGAACGCACAAGACATTCGCAATAAATACATAGAATATTTCAAAACGCAAAAACACGCGGTTATTCCTCGTGCACTTATGGTGCCGTACAACGAACCTAGCGTTTTATTTACGGGTTCTGGAATGCAACCACTTATTCCTTACTTACTAGGCGAAAAACACCCAGCAGGAACAAGACTAGTCGACAGTCAGACATGCCTAAGAGCACAAGATATTGACGAAGTTGGCGACAATAGGCATACGACTTTTTTTGAAATGCTTGGAAACTGGAGTTTGGGTGATTATTTTAAAGCCGAACAAATTCCATGGTTTTTTAACTTTTTAGTAGATGTAGTCGGCATAGATCCAAAAAAATTGTATGTAACCTGTTGCAGTGGTTTTGCAGAACATAACGTACCAAAAGATACTCAAAGTGGAGAAATCTGGAAAGATTTATTTGCTAGTAAGGGTATTGACGCAAAAGATGTAGAAATTGGTAGCGAAGAAAACGGATACAAAGTTGGTGACCAAGGCGGAAGAATCTTTTATTACGACGAAAAAAATTGGTGGAGCCGAAACGGTGCACCAAAAGACGTAAAAATTGGTGAACCATGTGGCCCAGACAGCGAAGTTTTTTACTTATTTGATAACGTACAACACGACACTAAATGGGGTGAATTTTGTCATCCTAACTGCGACTGCGGCCGCTATATGGAAATAGGCAACAACGTTTTTATGGAATATATTCGTACCAAAAATGGATTCGAAAAACTTCCTGCACAAAACGTTGACTTTGGAGCAGGTTTGGAACGAATAGCAGCAGCTGCAATTGACAGTTCGGATATGTTTAAAATTAGTCTTTTATGGCCAATCATAGAAAAACTTCAAAAACTTAGCGGTAAAACATACGAACAACACACAGAAAGCATGCGTGTAATATCTGATCATTTACGGGCTGCAACCTTTTTGGCTATTGACGGCGTTGTGCCAAGCAATAAAGAACAGGGTTATGTTATGCGACGACTAATGCGCCGCGCAATACGATTTGCGTTCGAACTTGGTATAGAACAAAACTTTATGCAAGAACTTGTACCAGTTATTGCTGATTTGTATCAAAGTGATTATCCCGAAGTTGCCGAAAATCGAAATAAAGTGATAGATGTATTAGCTAACGAAGAAAAAATATTCCGCCAAACGTTAAGAAAAGGCATAATCCAGCTATCTAAACTTTCTGAAGACGGACTTACCGGACAAGAAGTATTTGTTTTGTACGATACATACGGGTTTCCATTAGAACTAAGTGTAGAAGAAGCCTATAAGCAAGAAATTAAAGTATCTGATACATGGCGCGAAGAGTTTGATTTATTAATGAAACAACAGCGCGAACGAAGCCAAACAGCGGCTAAGGGTATATTTAAAGGTGGACTTGGCGGACATACCGATCAGCATAAAAAATATCATACTGCCACACATCTTATGTACCAAGCATTACGCGACGTATTGGGCGATCACGTTGTTCAAAATGGAAGCAACATAACAGAAGAACGTTTAAGGTTTGATTTTACTCATTCCCAAAAAGTTACTCCCGAACAAGTTAAGCAGGTAGAAGACATAGTTAACGAACAAATTAGCAAAGATTTAAAAGTGAGTTTTGCCGAATATCCTACAAAAGTTGCGCGCGAGGAAATGGGAGCATTAGGTCAGTTTGGTGACAGATACGGTGATGTAGTCAAAGTCTACAAAATGATTGCAGATGAATCTAATAAACCATTTAGTTTTGAAATTTGTGGCGGACCTCATGTTGACCATACTCTACAGCTGTTCGAAAATGGTAAAAAATTTAAAATTATCAAAGAAGAAGCAAGTAGTGCGGGTATTCGCAGGATAAAAGCAGTACTAGCGTAAAAGCCCATTAAGACTCTTTTGAGTGCATCTGCGTGTTACAATGTATGTATATATGCTTAAGCAAATTAAAGGTGCCAGCAAAAAGGCATTATCGAGGGTAAAAGTTCCAATTCGTACAAACGAGCAATACGTTGTAGCTTTAGACATTGGTACCGAATATGTTAAGGCGCTACTTGCTAAGGTAAAAGGTTCATCTATAGAAATAGTAGGAGTAGGTAAGGTGCATCAGGGTCTTACAGACATGCAGGCAGGGGCTATTGCAGATATTGCGGCTGTAACTACTAATTGTGACGAAGCTTTAGCAATGGCCGAAGAACAGGCTGGTGTAAACGGAACTCAGGCAGTAATTGGAATCGCCGGAGAACTAGTAAAAGGCGCTACCAACACAATTACAGTAAGTCGAAAAGACTCACAAAAGCCACTAGACGACGAAGAAGTTTCTAAGATAATTAGATTAGTACAAACAAGGGCGTTAGATAAAGCAAAAAAACAACTATCACTAGAACTTGGTGGCAAAGAAGTCGAAGTCCGAATGGTTAATAGCGCAATAGTACGTATGCAAATAGACGGTTACGACATAACTAATCCAGTAGGATTCCAGGGCAAAGAAGTTATGGTGCAACTTTATGCTGCTTTTGCGCCGATGATTCATATTGGTGCACTAGAAAGAGTCGCAGAAACCCTAGACCTAGACCTTTTGGCAGTTGCTGCAGAACCTTTTGCGGTAGCTCGTGCAGTAGTAGGCGACGAATCGCAAAAAAAATTAGACGCTATTCTTATGGACGTAGGCGGTGGAACAACCGACATAGCAGTTCTTAGTGACGGCGGCGTAATGGGTACAAAAATGTTTGGAATAGGTGGAAGAGCCTTTACAAGATCTATAGAACGCAACATGGGCGTAACTTATTCACAGGCAGAAGCAATTAAATTAGGTTTGGGAGGAAGCGGAATTCCACACCAAAAAGTACCTTCAATAGAAGCCGCAATAAACAAAACATTGTCGGTATGGACTAGTGGCGTAGAACTGGCGTTAAGCGAATTTATGCTAGACACATTACCAAATCAAATTTTGCTTTGTGGTGGTGGCTCTTCGCTAGATATGTTGGCAGAATCATTACAAAACGGCGATTTTTACAAGCGATTACCTCTTACTCAACGACCTAGCGTAAGATACATACAGCCAGACCAAGTGGCTGGAATTACGGATTCTACAAATACGCTAAATGACCATACTTTTATTACCGCAATGGGACTACTAAGGGTAGGCGCAGATACAATTGCAAATTCTGGCGGTAATTCCATTTCATTTTTTTATTTTCAGAAATATGGTGAAACGAATTACGAAAACAACATAAATTAAATGCATAAAAAAACCGCTACAGC
>CALRCT010000037.1 GCA_943354655.1 uncultured Candidatus Saccharimonas sp.
TTCGGGCATTGTAATTTTCTGGGTCGATTACGTCACCGTTCTTATTAAAAATATCTCCCCTACCGTTGATTCTTAACATCCAGTCTTCGAATGTATCGACCGTTCTGTATATTCCTATAGCTTTTTTATTGGCATGCAAAAGTATACGATTTAAATCGCGTAATGTAGCAGGAACTGTGTCCATTAATGCTATTCCACTAGTAGGAAAACTATCTAGTTCGGTAAAGTATACGTGACCACCTCTGGGTTGAGCATACTGTACTAATTGGCCTTCTTTTAACAAACTTGCCAACCGTTTGTTAGATTCGTAATCAAAAGCAAAATCATAATCCAGCCCGTTTTCTTCTACTCTGCCGTCACGAAATTCGGGAAGCCTAGTAGTGCCATTTAAAACTGAATGAATAACAGACACATTGTGCCTTGGTCGTCTTAATAACGATTGGGCTTCGGCTTCTATTTTTGCTCCATTTTTACCCACGCCAAATGGACCACTAATTGTGGCGACAGCGTCTAAACTACACAATCTGTCTACTACGACACTGGCTGGCAAATACTGCTCGCGCGGGTTGTCTTTAAACAATTGAAGATCTGACTGGTCATGAAATGCACCATTAACCGGAGCTAATGACTGATTATATTCTAATGCACTTTTTTCGGACTCATTTGGTATTGAGCGCATAATTAATTACCGTACTTTTTAAGCAACTTCTCCAAGTTGGATACGAGAGATTTTGCGAACAATAATATTCTCGCCAAGTTGAGCGTTAGCTTCTTTAACGACATCGCCCACCGTGATATCTGGGTTTTTTACATATGGTTGGTTTAACAAACAACGTTCTGCAAAATACTTTTTAAGCATTCCTTCTACGATGTTTGGAACGATTTTTTCTGGCTTACCTTCGGCTATAACTTTTTCTGAAAATTCAGCTGTCATTTTAGCTTTAATGTCTGCAGGAATTTCTTCTTCGCTAATATATTCTGGAGCGCTGGCTGCAACGTGTAGACAGATATTTTTAACTAGGTCAGTAAAAATTTCGTTACGAGCAACAAAGTCAGTTTCGCAGTTTACTTCTGCTAAAACACCAATACGGTTGTCATGAACATAGCTTCCTACTAATCCTGCACGAGCTTCGCGTTCTCCACGCTTGTCGGCTTTGGTTTGACCTTTTTTGCGCATAGCTGCAAGAGCTGTGTCAAAATCGCCACCTGCTTCTGTTAATGCTGCTTTTGCGTCGGTTAGACCAACACCTGTTAGTTCTTTAAGTCTTTTGATTGTTGCAATATCCACTTTTATTCTCCTTCAAAATATTGATAATTTTAGGTTTTTTATTAAATTGTTCGGTCTGGTTTTAATATCCGTTGACCTGAACGGTAACATGCTGGTTTTTAAGTTATTGCCTGGGCAATAGATTTATATTCAGAATGCTTATTTACAAAAAACTAAGCTTCTTTTACAGATTCGTCTTTGTCTGGTGTGTCAGCTTTTTTAGTAGCACCTGCTTGGCCGGCTTCGATAGCTGACTGAACATAGCTTAGTACTAGTTTAACTGCTTTTGCTGCGTCGTCGTTACATGGAATTGGGTAATTTACATCTGTTGGGTCAACATTTGTGTCGCAAATTGCAACTACTGGTATGCCAAGCTTTTTAGCTTCGGCTACTGCATTGTGGTCGCTTTGGATATCAACAATAAATACTGCTCCAACTTTTGCGGCCATGTTTTTTATTCCGCCGTAAAGTACGTTCATTTCTTCGATTTCTTCTTGGAATCGTTGAACTTCTAGCTTGTTGTATTTAGCTGCAAGTTCGCCGTTAGCCATACGTTCTTCAAGACTTTTTAGGTGCTTAATACGAACGTTGATAGTGTTATGATTTGTCATCATTCCACCTAACCATCGGTTTACAACAAATGGCATTTTTACTTCTTCGGCTGTTTGCTGAACCATTTCAGCTGCTTGTCGCTTTGTACTTACTAAAAGTACTTGCTTGCCTTCGCTAACTGTTTTTGTAATAAAAGCTAGCGCTGAGTCTAGACCTTCTACTGTTTTTGTAAGGTCAATAATGTGGCTTCCGCCGCGCTTACTGTGAATGTATTTAGCCATTCTTGGGTGCCAGCGACTAGTTTTGTGGCCAAAATGTGCGCCTGCTGCTAATAGTTCTTTGATGTCTACTTGTGTAGCCATAGTGTTATAAATCCTTCTTCTTCGTACGGATGCTTACCTAGTCGTCTTTACATAAGATTGACCAGGAGGATTTTGCTCTGTACTGCTTAATTTGTAATAAATAAATTGTAACAGATACGGCGTAATTTTACAAGCTATTGGACTGAGAGTTTGCTAAGTTTACGAAGACTATAGATTCCATCCTTTTGTAGACCCCCTGCAGCGTCTACATATACTTGTGGTGCGCGTGAACCACCAGAAGTTAAACGAACGGCTGGTTGACCCTGCAATCGTACACCGTCAATCTCGCGCGTGGTCCTAAGGACGCCTTGATGATCTTGTGAGCTATTAGAAACATACAAAGGCACGCCCATACTAGCTGCTTTTTGTGCTGCATGAGTGTATAGCGCTCTTCGAGCAGCGTCACTGCTGTCGGTTGTGTACATAGTATCTAGATGCAGTGCTGGTAAACCTTGGTCGTCACTAACCATACGGTAAATTGCGCGCGCAACTTGCGTACCTTTTGCGTTGCGTAACACTAGTACCTTAGTGTTAGGGTCGGTATAACCAATTAAAGAAGTATTTAGTTCACCGTTACGATAGTTTTGGCAAGATCCTACTGGTTCTACCCCTACTCGAAGTGTCGTAATTAAGTCTGACGTATCCGAAACAGACATCTGTTGAACGTCGTCAGTTTGCAATGAATAACTATCTATAACAGAATCAATCTGATCTGCTATAAATGAGTTTGCAGAAGGAAGATTCTTTCTTAACCTGGTTGTTATTGTTTTTATACTGCGTGATTTTTTACCCTCTTGCTGTAATAATGAGCCGGCTTTTAGTTCGTCTGCCGACAATTTAACTAGCGCCTGAATGTCTTCTGTTATTTGTAATCCCGATAATTGTCTGCGTAATTCTTCGGATTCCTGTTGTACCTGTAATAATTGCCTGCTAGCTAGTTCGGTGTCTGCTGATTGTCGCAATAATTGTTTTTGTTTTTCGACTTCTGCAATTTTTGCGCCTATATCTGCAATTGCCGCCTTAACATCATCGTCACTTTGCAAGGCGTCGCTAAGATAAGTTTCGTTATCATAAAGCACTCCAACCAAAGCTTTTACTGCTGTTTCGGCCTCTATAGAAAAAGTATCTTGCATGTCGGTTGTTTCGTCTTGGGACCAAATTTTTAATTGTTCAAAAGTTAATTGTGCAGGCAATAAACCTTGGTCTTTTAAAACTTGCAATGTTTGTTCGGACGATGATCCAAACTTCCATTCGCTAAATGTACCTGCAGATATTTGCTCTAGTAAAGTAGCGGCCAGCTTAGAATGATCTTTACTTTGAATGTGCTGCCGCATATAAACACCCAAAATTTGAGCAGTAGAAATAGTTTCGTCGCTTTGGGCTTGGGGATTTATATTTGCACCAATATAGGCGGCGACTGATTCTATTAAGAGTGAATTAACCTGGGAAGAATCGGTAATGCCTTCGAATGACGCTGTGGCAGATATAGTAAGAATAGTTGCAACAGATTCTAATAATTGTAGTGACTGCGCATTTGTAGTGCTACTTGTTTTCATTATTGTTTGTAACTGTTCAGTTACACCACGCGACTTAATTAATGCCATTGATTGATACGCAGTAGATGCTTGAGCAAGTAGTAGTTGTTTTGAGTTTTCGCGGTCGTGTCCAATTGCGCGTGACATAATATCTTGCAAATATGAATCAAATTTACCAACTCCACGTTGTTGATTTACAGATTCGACAATAGTCATTTCGTCGATATCGTCGTACTGTGCAGAAATTATAGACAATTTATTGTACGCTGCAGCAGGATCTACTTTTATAAGCCTATTTATAATATTACGGCTGCTTTGGGGGTCGATAAATCTATTAAAGACATCTGGGTTTGACACGATATCGACTAATTTAGCATCGCTAACAGATTCTATGAACGACGTAATTTGCTCCTTACTTACATAGCGAATCCAGGTAGAATCATAACTCATGTCACCCAAAAATAATGCTTCTAATTTAGGGTCATTAATCAGTGATTGTACGGTATTTGTAATAAATTCTGCGTCAAATAAATTTTCGGCCTTAAAAATTAATTCTACTAATTTTGCGGAGTCTAATAAAGAAATTATTTCTTGCGTTTTTTGTTTTGCAGCATCTAGCCCTTTAAAATCCTCTATTACACTAAGCGCATTCTTAACTTTATATGTAGATATTTCACTTTGTTGCAAGATACTGTCTAGCGCTAGATATGGCAATTGCGACGCATCAAAATCGCCAAGCTTTTTTAATAAATCTTCGTTTAAACTAAACTTGCTAATTACTTCACCAGCTTTTGATATAGACAAAACTATTTGCTGAAGATCCTCTGTGCTTACATATTCCGATATTGTTTGTAAGCGAAACGATTGGTCATCTGCTCCTAGTTCGTTAAACGCACCAATTACAGCATTAGTAGCTTGTTCATTATCGTAGTCCAGTACCTTAATACATAAATTAACATTATCTAAAAATGATCCAGGAGATAATAGACCAATTGCAGATGTAAGTTCTTCTTGTGATAAAACATTAAAATTAATAATCCGTTCTAGATTTCGTCCTATGCTAAAGGAATCTTGCGACAAAATTAAACTATGTGAAGCCATAATTAATTGTTCGTCGGTAAAGTATTTTTTTATGTCTTCACCTAAATAACCCGCTGATTCAAATACGACCAAACCATCAGTTTGCGTAAATCTGGTATTAAAAATCTCTTTTATGCGCGATTCACTTACTGCGCCAGACCGAACTGCATTCATTAAGTCGTACATAGACGTATCTGGTGAGTCAATAATCATATTAACCTGTTCGACGGCAAA
>CALRCT010000038.1 GCA_943354655.1 uncultured Candidatus Saccharimonas sp.
AGTGGCATAATTTCTGGATTTGGCCGAAGCATAGAAGCAGGTGGCGAACCAGGTACAGCATCAGAAACTTTACAAAATTTGTTTCAAACCGATGCAGCAATTAACCCTGGTAACTCTGGTGGGCCATTAGTTAATACTTCTGGTGAAGTTATTGGAATAAACACAGCAATAGCTGGCGGTACGGCCCAAAACATCGGTTTTGCGATTCCTATCAGCGATCTTCAGGGAATAATAACAAGTGTTTTAAAAACAGGTAAACTACAAAGACCGTATTTAGGCGTTCGTTATGTAATGATTACCGACGACATTGCATACCAGTTTAATTTACCTGTTAAACGAGGTGCATACATAGCACCAGCAGGCAAACAAGTGACAATAGTAAAAGACAGTCCAGCCGACAAAGCAGGCCTTAAAGAAAAAGATATTATTACCGAAATCGACGGCACAAAACTAGACGAAAAAAATAGTCTAATATCTGTACTTGGTAAAAGGTCAGTAGGCGACAGCACTAAACTAAAAGTACTGCGTGACGGCAAAGAACTTACCATTACTGCAACCCTAGAAGCCGCACCAGCTCAGTAATCGTAGACAATGCTCGTGACACTCTAACTTACATTAAAAAGGGGTCTTTTTTCCCAATCCAGGAAGGCTATTGTTTTATGGTCTTCAGTACCTTTGTAGGTAAGTTATAGTGTCACAGCTTTTTTGTAAAAAACTGTACAAGACCATCGGTCGATGTTGGGGTGTAACCAGCTTTTTTGGCGAGTTCTGTAACTTCATTATGCTGCGATAATAGTGACTCGGTCATAACATATCTAATAAGCTTTGGCTCTAATTGTTTAAATAATCTTTTGTAATGATTCATGCCGTCATTACCGCTAAATAGTGCTTCTTTTGGTTCGTGCATTATACTTTTATCTTGCATCTTATCTGGAACATAAGGTAAGTTGGCAATAATAACGTCGTATCCTACTTTATCGCCAGCCAACAAGTCCTGTTCTTTAAAAACAATTGGCACATCATAAGTCAGAGCATTTTTTATGGCAACAGTCAGGGCATTCTTGCTTGTGTCGGTTGCGTATACGTGCAAATGTGGATTTTCTAACTTAACTGTAATCGCCAAACAACCCGATCCCGTACCCATGTCTAATACGTTAAATATACCTTTAGGAGGAATAATTTTTGCTAAAGGTTTTAAAAGTTCCAAAAATGATTCAGATTCGGGGCGGGGAACCAAGACATCTTTATTTACAAAAAAATCACGTCCATAAAATTCTTTATGTTCGGTAATATAAGCAATAGACTCACCCAGTTCGCGGCGACTAATAAGGTTGTTGTATTGTTGCAGAGTAGGTTCTTCTAGTACGTATTCTGGGTGGGCAAGTACCCACGCTCGGTCTTTTTTTAGCAGGTACGCAAGTAATAATTCTGAATCAAGTTTGGCGGTGTTAACTATTCCTGCTGCGGTTAAATTTAACACTGTTTTACTAAGAATTTTTTGAATGTTCACAGGATATATTATAGCACGAAATTTTGACAAATTAGCCCCATGAGTATATTACTAAATTTATATATTTATTCTAAACTTAACAGCAATAATAGTACTGATTTTTGTTGGTGTTCCATACATAAAAGTGCGACTAACATTGTTGCTTAATAAGTATGTAGTGGGTGATGAATACATAAATTTCTGGAGCAACTTTAAACCGTTAAGCTACCTAATAATCAACCTCAAGAAGCAATACCCAAAATAAGTGAGTTTAAACTTTAGCTTTCGGAGCGGAGGATATCTACCTCCGCTTTTTTGAGTTCTTCGATTAAATCGTCGATTTGACCTGACAATGCGCCAGGTATATTGGAACGTGAATATCCAATCCGGTGGTCTGTTATTCGGTCCTGGGGGAAGTTGTAGGTACGAATTTTTTCACTTCTGTCGCCTGACCCAACTAGTGCTTTACGCTTGGCCGACAACATTTCATTTTCGGCATCTATTCTAAACTGTAATAGCCTTGAACGTAGAACACTCATAGCTTTAAGCTTGTTTTTGATCTGAGATTTTTCGTCCTGGTTGGTTACTACTATCCCCGTTGGCACATGGGTGATTCGTACGGCTGAATCGGTAGTGTTGACGCTTTGTCCACCATGCCCACCTGCTCGGTAATAGTCAACACGCAGGTCCGAATCCTTTACCTCAACGTCAGTTTCTTCTGCCTCTGGCAAAACTGCTACAGTAACCGTAGATGTGTGCACTCGTCCTTGTGATTCGGTTGCAGGTACGCGTTGAACGCGGTGTACACCAGCTTCAAGGTGAAAAGTTTTATACGCGTTTTCGCCCTTCATTCCAAAAATTATTTCTTTATAGCCGCCAACTTCGCTTGGACTTTCGCTAATTAGTTCGACTCTAAAACGGTGTACTTCTGAATAACGTGCATACATTCGATAAAGTTCGGCGGCAAACAAGCTTGCTTCATCACCACCAGCACCAGCTCGGATTTCTATGATACAGTCTTTTTCGGCATTTGGGTCTTTTGGTATTAACGCTTCTTGCAGTGCCTGTTCGGCGGCAAGTTTGGCTGCCTTAATATCATCTAGCTCCATTGCAGCAAGTTCACCAAGCTCTCCACCTTCAGAAATCATCTGCAAGGCTTCAGCTTCTTGATTAGTAAATTTGTCGGAATCATTAAATAAGGCAACTATTCCTTCTAGCTCATTTGCACGCTTAGCAAGGGCAGGGTATTCGGGCTTTGAATAAATAGATGGGTCTTCTAATTGGACTTTTATTTCGGCAAGTTCTTTTTTGTATACTTCTGGATTCATTATAGTTTATAGTTTACAGTTTATAGTTTTTAGTTACTAGGGCTAATGCTCTTTATTAAAGACGAAAGCATTTTTTGTACCTCTTCGGTTTTATCAAGAATCCCAATACAATCAATATTATAAATATCCTGTATCAAATTGAGCTGTGTAAATAATTCTGCGGCTGAACCTTTAGCAACGCCTATAAACTGTCTGAATTCCAGTTTATTATTGCGCTGTTGGCCTTCTGCCAAGTTGCTTGGAATTGATACGGCGCATCTTTGAGCTTGCGAAATTAGTCCATACTTTTCTGAAGATGGCATTTTTTCGCATACCTTATAAACATCCAAAGCAAGCTGGTATGATTTTTGCCATACGGTCAAATCTTTAAAGGTTGCACTCATAATTGACGCTAACTATAAACTAAAAACTGACAACTATAAACTACTTAGTTGTCTTTAAGTTTTCGATTTTAACAGGAGCGTCTTTGTCTGCTTTTGAACTAACTGTTTTTACAGCTTTGTCTGCTTGGGCTTTTTTGGCTTTAGCTGCTGCAACACGTCGTTTTTCGAACTTGTCTACTCGACCTTCGATGTCGACTAGTTTTTCTTGTCCTGTAAAGAACGGGTGACTAGCGCTGCTTATGTGCACTTTTACAAGTGGGTAAGTATTGCCGTCGGCATGTTTTACAGTGTCTTCTGTCTTAACAGTAGATCGTGTTAAAAATTGTTCGTTGTTGTTTAGGTCTTCAAAGACCACAACGCGGTAGTTGTCTGGGTGTATTGCTGTTCTCATAGTTATTGACTATTATACAGAGTAATCTTATAGTAGTCAACAGAGGTATTAAAAAACAAAAAAAATGTCCGAAACCTTCTCGCCATCACCAGATATGCATTCGCTAGATCAAAGCGTCCCGTCTACTAGTTTAGACACTATAAACACACCCCAACAACTAGCAGAACATGTAGCCGCTCATCCAGAAGATTTTCACGAAGGACTTATGCCTCATATTCAAGGATATCTAGAGCGTGAAGGGATTGATTTAAACACACCCGTTGAATCACCCGACAGCCCCGAACAGCCGCAAGAAATACAAATTCAGCAAACCGAAGAACCACCAGCACAAGCAGAATATATAGAGCCTGTTACTGAACCTGTGGTTGTTATTGACGACAAAGAATCTCAGGACAAAGCACTCCAACAAGCAAACTTAATGCTCGCTAAAAAAGATATAGCGCTAAATTATATCGAAAAAAATCAAAAAGTCGAACAATTACCAGGTGATAAAATTCCAACTATTACTCCTGAAGTACTACGAACTATCGAAAAACTTAGCGCAATGACACCGCAAGAAGCTAAAGCATATATAGACGGGCTAAAAACCGCAAAATATGCCAGCTATGACTTAAAAGACTACAAAGAATACGTGGCTTATCAACGCGCTGTTCGAAGCCAGCAAAAAGAATATATCACCCAACGAATGAATTCGTTACCAGCTAATGCCACAGAACAACAGCGCCGAGAAGCTTACCTAGAAGCAGTCAGTTATAGTCCAAATATTGGTGCGCGAATATTACGTCAAATAAAAGCCGACGACGTTTCGTGGAGTTCTCAAAAATTATTAAGCAGCAGCGAAGTTGCTGAACTGTCTAAAACTAAAGAATCTTTTGACGCCAAAATGTCCCAATTATTAGTTAATAATCCTACAGTTATAGTAGGCCAACTTGGTCTGTTCGAAGGACTAATGTCAAAATCGTCACTTCAAGAAGCGTTGTATAGGACGGTCCAAGTTAAGCCAGAATTTATTACATCATCCGATATTCGTTTGCCGCTTGTTTTAGGACGTATGTTTGATACGCCAGAGCAGATAAAATCATTTTTAGTAGCATCAACTCAGTCAGTTAATGGTTTGTCTGCTCAAATAGTTTCGGACGAAGTTTTGCGTGGCTATTTTGACGACTCCGAAGTTAAACAAATGGTAGAATCAATGGTTAAAAGTGGCAACACTAGTTTGGGTTATAGTCTTATATCATTAATAAATCAAGGCTTAATATCAGACGAACAGGTTATGTCTTTTTTGCAAACACCAGACATTAACAAACCCTACCTTAATCTTTTAAATAGAAACTTACTAATTGCACAAAAAGAGGTTAACGGAAGAGATATTCCAGAAAATTTAAGATTGTTTGCCGTCGAACAGGTTAATATGA
>CALRCT010000039.1 GCA_943354655.1 uncultured Candidatus Saccharimonas sp.
ATCTTTTGTTAAATATTGCTGGTGGTTTTGATTGGCGTATATTTGTAGCAGAAGCTATTGGTACAATGATATTTACTATGGGAGTTGCATCTGTTGTTACCCAAAAACTAGAAGGCTACAAAGCTGCATTCGTAATAGGTTCTTCATTGATGCTAGGTATTGTTATAGCTTCTACCGCTAGTAACGGCATATTAAACCCAGCTGTAGCACTAGGACTTAATAGTTGGAACTGGACATACGCTGTAGCACCTATATTAGGTTCGGTATTAGGTATGAATATTTATGATCTTTTTATTGCACCAGAAAGTTCATTAAAAATAATAACTAAACCACTAGATATTGTTAGCGCTACTGCTACCAAAAAAGCTTCTACAAAAAAGAAGACAAGCAAAAAAGCTAAAAACTAGTCTTTGAACGTGTTTCCGTTTAATGTATGAGATTCAATAATCGTCTCTAATCCTCTTAGCGCCAAAAATTCAGGGGGTGTAATTAAATCACCATGTAGCGCCGACTGAACTTCACGCCTTGAACCGTGTAAATAACCAGTCCTAAAAGGCTTTTCTACTGCATATAGCCAAGGATTTAAGTCAGTAATTATATCATCTTGGTGCGGGGCTTGATCAACTGGAGCATGAGCGATTATAAAGTGCCATAAACGCTCGTTTTTGTACGTTACCTGATGAAGTTCTCTTCGGCTTTGAATGCCTCTAGCGTCTAGAGCTTGCCAAAAACCTTTAGTAAGAGTTGCGCATCTGTTACTACGTGACATGTCAGATTTTATGTCATTTACAGACAATCTTTGCCGCTCTTCTTCGTAAAGGCCTGTAGTTATTTCTTGTAGTAGTGAATGACTAACATTGTGCATAAACATATTATAACATATATATATGCATTTTGTCTATAGTCTACCCTGTATGCTAAAAATTAGTATTATTAAGCCTACTGCTCGCCTAAATAAATTAACTCCGCTGTAAAGTTCTAAGCCTGCCCAAATTATTATAGATCCAAAAGATATTTTATCTATTAAACTGATTAAACTTACATTTGAAGAATTAATAAATAATATCGATAGCCTAGATATTCCCCAGACTATAAGTGGTAAGTTTGGAGCTTGACCTATTACTACTTTGCCCTTATTGTCTTTAAAACATTTATCTATAATGTTCATTTATCTTCTTTAGTAAAGTATTTAATAAGCGGTTCCCAGTAATAATCGTTCCACCCTTTAACAAATTCATCTTTGCTACCTGCGGGTAAATTAGACTGTATAAAATGTATGTTAGTTCCGTCTTTTTGATCTGTAAAATTAAAAATAACTTTAGAATAATGGTCTAATGGCCAGTCACTTGCACGCCATGTTTGTTCTATAGATTCATTAGTTTTAAGACTAGTGAATATGCCAGATGCGTAACCGCCATAAGTAGTGTATTTGCCGTTAATCACAGGGTTAATTACGGCTTCTTCACCAGTGATAACTGTGTGTAGTTTGCTATTTAATAAAGCACTATATATATCGTTTGGTTTTGCGTTTGGAATAAATATGGTTTGTTCGATCATTAAATTAATAATATCAAAAGAAACATGTTTAAAGTAATAATTACTACATCACTATTTACAAAATAATCAAGTACTGATAAGGTACAATCTAATGATTAGTTACAGCATAGAAAAATTAGCAAGAATTCACCCAGAAAAATTAAGTGCTGACATGCACGAATTTTTACAATCAGGTACTCATAAAATAGATGATAGCGCTGATTTTCAGGCAACTACAGTTTTGGGCAAGGTTTTAGGAATTGGCTACTGCACTAGGCTAAATGGTTATTCTAAAATATCTGATGGTGTCTTGTTAGGAAAATACGTAGACGTTGGAAGTTATACCTTTTTAGCAAAAAATGTATTAATCGGTTCTTTTTCTACCCTAGGTTCACATAACTATTTTGCCAGTGGGTCTGTATTACCACAAAGAAGTCTAGACAGAGACCATGTATACATGAGAAAAACATGGGATAACGTTACAGTAGGAAGAAACGTAGTTTTGCCTCAAGAAGTACAACTTGGCGAAGGTGCAATTATTCCTGCAACCGAAACAGTAGGTCAAATTGGAAGATTTGGTGATAAAAAAAGAATGGTAACTGCATATGGATCAGACGCAGGACCGTTATACAGCGTCGGCTGTCAATTTGGCATATCGATGAGTGTTTTTAAAGACAGAATATTTAACAATACCCAAACCGAATCATCTAGTGCCCTTGATTACGCCAAAAACATCGAACAGATAGAAAGTCTTGGTATAGCCAAACAGCGTGCTTATGACGATCGACAACGCCTTGTAGACGAACTTTTAGCCGAACGCAGAGAAACGCTAGTACGCGACACTAACTATTAAAATAATTATTTAATTTTACGATATTGCCAGACAGCAATAGGTGCAAAAACAATCACTAAACCTACTGACCATAAAATAGTATGAACAATAAAATCAGGACCATTAGGAACGCCACCTCTAGTTAAATAACGTACCGAGTTTACAACTTGTGTTACAGGTTGGTTACGAGCGAAAACCTGTAACCAGGTAGGCATGGTATTAACAGGAACAAAAACTGCACTGGCGAATACTAACGGAAAAACCCATAAAAATCCAGCAACCTGAACTGTTTCTGCATCCTTTAATGCTAGCCCAATACACGCACTTATCCAGCTAAACGCATGTGAAAAAACTAAAACTAGTGCTACTGCAGCAATAACTCGTAATGGCCCTTCGGTAGCTCTAAATCCAAGAACGGTTCCCGCAATTCCCATAATTAAAACAACAAATGTGTTCCTTACCATATCTGCTAGTGTTCTGCCTGTTAAAACAGCCGACCTTGCTATAGGTAAGCTTCTTAATCTGTCTATGACACCCTTACCTAAATCTTCTGCAAGGCCAACACCTGTTTGAATTGCTCCAAATAGTGCGGTCTGCGCTAAAATACCAGGAAGTAAAAAGTTTATGTACGAACCACCAGTGTTTCCGCCAACGGCACCTCCAAAAACATAATTAAATAACAGTAAAAATATAACGGGTTGAATACTGCTAAATACCAATAATTGCGGGATTCTAAAATTTCGTCGGACGTTGCGCTTTATAATTTGTATAGTGTCGCTAAATGTAGACAATAAGCTCATGATGTTGCCTCCTGTTGTGGTTTGCCGGTAACTTCTAAAAATACATCGTCTAAACTTGGTCTATGCAGGCTAAGTTCTTCTGTATTAATATTTTTGGTTTTTAATAATTGCGCTACTTTTAACAAATCATCACTTCCATTTTTTGTACGAAGACTTATTCTTCTTGTTGCTTCATCTAAGGTTATTTCTGATTTAAAATTAGCCGATAAATAATCTTTAGTTTTTAAAATTAAATTACTAGCTACTTTTAGTTCGATTACGTCTTGACCAAGGCTGTTTTTGAGCGTTTCGGCCGTACCCTCTACAATAAGTTCACCACGGTCGATTACATACATATAATCTGCAAGCGCATCTGCCTCTTCTAGGTATTGTGTTGTAAGTAGAATACTAACTCCTTGTGCGACCAATTCTCTAATTATGTTCCAAAGTTGAAGTCTAGTTCTAGGATCTAGACCTGTTGTTGGTTCGTCCAAAAATAGTACGTTTGGTGTAGCTACAAGACTAGCACCTAAGTCTAGACGACGACGCATACCACCAGAATAAGTTTTTGTTTGTCTGTCGGCGGCATCTGTTAAATCTAATCTTTCTAATAGTTCTTGGGCACGTGACTTAGATTCAGATTTTGACATGTGATAAAGTCTGCCAACCATTTCTAAAGTTTCTCTGCCTGTTAAAAATTCATCAACAGCAGCAAACTGCCCCGCTAGTCCTATTCGTTTTCTGGTTTCTTTAGGGTTTTTTATTACATTTACGCCGTCAACAGATACCTGACCGCTAGTTGGTTTTAACAAGGTAGACATTATTTTAATTAATGTACTTTTACCTGCACCGTTGGGCCCTAATAAGCCTGTAACTTTACCTTTTTCGGCTTTTATAGATACATTTTTTAACGCTACTACGTTTCCAAAATTTTGACTAACGTTATTTACCTCTATTGCGTATTTTTTAACCATATACATATTTAAGCAGATGAATACTAAATGTGTAAAATTGTTAAATATTGTCGTTTAATAGATCTTCTTCAAAATTCAAGATTCCCTGATAGCCTTCAGGATATTTAGTAACATCAGGAAAATTAAGGTCTTGTATATGTTGCCATATTTTAGTGGCAAGTTTGGACATACGTTCTACTTCTTCGCTACTAGGATAATAGCTTCGTATTAAATCTTTAATATTTTCTGATTCTACGTATACCATTTGGCCTTCTACAGAACTAAAGTTATTAAACCTAGAATCATTTTTAGCCAGTAGCGCGTAATAAATTAACTGAGTTCTGTGTTTCCAGCTTTTTACAGCTAAATTTTGGCTTTTTGACGTAAGATTAGAAAGCCCCTTGCCTGTTTTATAATCTATGATTACCAAATTACTTTTGTCTATAATATCAATTCTGTCGATTTTTCCGCCTAATTTTGCACCACTTGGTAAAACTGATACAAGTGACTGTTCTGGAATGCTCCCTTTTTCTAGCGAATAGTCGTTAGTTTGCAAAAGTGTCCACAGTACGGATTGTCCTTTTTCTAGGTATCGTTCAAATTCAATTTTAGACACGTGTTCAGATTCTAAAGATTTTTCGTATTTATGAAGAATTTCTTCTATTTCAAACTCGTCACGATTTTGTAAAATCTGAGCATAATCTAGCGCTGCATGAATTGCGGTTCCGTAGGACATATGAATAGATTTTGCTTCGGGCAATCTTAATAAATTACGTTCTTTAAAATACTGTGGACCACCGTTTTCTAGGTCTAAAAAGTTGAGCATGGCTGTTACGCTAAGTGAATAATCTTCTACTAAGGGTCTTAGTAAAAATGATTCATCTGTGCTACTTAATTTAGGC
>CALRCT010000040.1 GCA_943354655.1 uncultured Candidatus Saccharimonas sp.
AATCTGTTGTATATTTAAATACTTTTAAGCCACGAATATTTTCTTCTGCAACATACTTCATGTTTCCTATACTGTTTGCGCTGGCATTCCAATAAGAAAAAGGCTGACCTTTTTTTAAATTTTTTGGAGCAAATAAATACCCCGTTCTGTCTGCATCACCGTAACCCTTAACATGTTCGCCTGTTTTTTGATTTATACCATATACAGGGTTTGCTTCGTAAATTAGTTTGTCGTCTATTGTTTTAACCTGGAAGGTGTTTTTAATCTCTACAACACCTTTTTTGACTGTTACGGCTTTATAGTAAAAAGTAGTATTAGAAAAACTTTCGCCTATAAAATCTTTGGATTTGTTGTCGTAAAAGTTATCTACCGAAATAACTTCTGCTTTATAAGTAAAACTATTAGGTATTTTTGTTAAATACGGTTTAGCTAGTAAAAACCAAAACAAAAAGAATACAGACGCGCAAATTAAGGTTATAAATATAGGTTTAAATTTTTTAAGTAAATTCTTAATTTTTGTAACAATGCGTTCCATATTTAAAGTGTTTTTAAGTTAAAAAACCGCCCCCATATTTTGAATAGTTCTTAAGCTTAAATATAGCATATTTTTATATTTCTTTACATATTAAGCCTAGAGTAATAACATAAGCGCAGTACTCTTTTAAAGAAAGCTTAAGTGAAAACTGTAAACGCCGAATCTTTAGACAGTGTTAATTTCCTAGCTACGCATAATGCAGAGCAACAGGCAGCTTTTGATGCGCTTCCTGCATACCCCGTTAAAGTCATAAAAAGAGAAACCTACAAAGATTTAGGAGAAACTGCCTACGGTCGCTTTACCGAAGAAAAAGTTTGGTTTGATGACGGAGCAGAACGATCTGTTACCAGGGGTGAGCCCAAAATAAATCACTTTGGCGGCAAAACTATAAGCCCCTACCCTATATCTGACGGCGATCCCTGGCTTACTGGACCAAATGGATTTAACGAAGAAGTTATAGACAGATTAGTAAATCTTGGTTACCCGGTTATTTGGCTGCATCATCAAGGTAGACATGCGTCTTGGGATATTAAAACTATGGCTAAATTTATAGCTACTAAAAGTGTCGGCAAATCGGCACATCACGATCATGCATTATTTAATGATTTAGAGGCCAATGGTTCGGTTGATTTTATGACTAACAAAATAATAAGAGGTGGGTTTTCGCGTAGCGCAATGTCTGGTGAAGCTTTTGTGGCAGAAGCTCCAAGGTACGACAGAACCGTGTTGCATAGTGACCTAACGGCAAAGTGTTTTGCGCATATGCCAAACTTATTTGAACTAACAAAAACCATAGTAGAACAACTTCCAAAAGAAACTAAAGGTCTTGTTAGGCTTATCGGAAATTTAATTTGCCGCGAACATAGCGGCGAAATTGGCATACTTAAAAAATACGCTGGCACGCTAGATTTGCATCCTATGAACTTATTGCATGAACTGGCATGGATAAAGCCGTTAATAAGCGGAGATGACGGTATATATTCTAGGGCTATACCACTAGATACTTCGGGTGTAAGAGTATTTTTAAATAAAGACGATATGTCACATTACACAGACCATCAACTTATTCACCAAAAACATCCTAATTTAGCAATATTAGTAGAACCAGGATGCCACTTAGAAGGCGCTCACCAAATTGCCGTAGACAACAGAATAACAAGATTTTCGAATGTTATTAATTACATGCGAAGTCACGATATGAATCTTTTAGGCATGCAACCCAAAGATTATTTACCCAAGCAAGAACTTTTAGCTGTAGTAGCTTAAAATATAATATTAGTGTTTGGCAAAGAAGCTTTTAACTTATTAATTGTATCTTGGCTAAGCGGGTTGCCGGTTAAATTAAATTCTTTTAGATTATTTTTAAGATTAGCAAGTTCGTTCGGTAATCCATCTATTTTGTTGTAACTATAATTTAAAGTAACTAATTTACTTAACTGTCCAATTTCGGCTGGCATACCTGTCATATTATTGTAAGACACGTCTAAGTTTGTAAGTTGTGACATCTGTCTGATTTCGCCGATTAGACTACCTTCTAAAATATTGTGATCAATCTTAAAATTTGTAACTTTTGTCATTTTACCCATCTCTGATGGAAGTGTTTTTAAGCTATTATTAGAAAGTATTAAAACGACAGTATTGGTTTTACCGTAAATGCCAGAAGTTACTTTAGTTAATCCCTTATTGCTTTGATCGATTGTTGATCCGCCAGGAGCAGTTTTAGCTGTATCTGTAGTTTTAGTCACACTTGTATTGGCAGTGTCTTTAGTAGATGTAGAATCAGTATTTTTATTTCCTGCTTTGTATCCAACGAATGTTCCAGTTGCTATTAGTATTATGACAATGACTATAAATTTGTTTTTCGTATACTTATTATACGCTTTATCTGCAAGGATATATTATATTTATGGATATTTATATACATATATGATATAATTACCCCTGTTATAAGCACGTAAAACGTACGCACTGGTAGCTCAGCTGGATAGAGCGCTTGTCTTCGGAACAAGAGGTCGGGGGTTCGAATCCCTTCCGGTGCACCAAACTATAATCCCGACTAATGTCGGGTTTTTAGTTTGGTAGATATAAAGGTCGGGGTGCAGAATGCGAGTCGAATCCCTCCATCCTTCCTTTTATCATGTAAATATATACCGCATTAAAATAAGAACTTAACATCAGTTATTTTAATGTGTACAAGTTTATATAAACTTAACTTGTATTGATCTTTTTAAATAGTCATAATAACGCTTATGTATCAACCAGTACATCCACATATTCCAGAACCGCCAACTAAAAAATTAAAGCTTCTTACAGCATTAAGTTTTGCAGGAGTAGTATTTTTAGCTTTAGCCGTAATCATACTTAGCCTACAGTTAATTACTCAATTTAAAAAAACAAACAACAAACAGTCACAAATTGATTCAATATCGGCAGTTTTAGAAAAATCAACCGAAGCATTGCTAAAAGCTAATCGCGACCTAATTGTTCAAAACTTACTACCACCGTTAGACAGTTTTAGTTCTCAGTGCGATGGCGGCAACGACAACGGAGCCTTGTTTACACCTTTAAGTAAAACTCCTATCGAAAGCTACAATGTATTTTTAGTTGAATGTCGCAAAAACATTAGTGCCGGCAAAAGCCAGCCACGAATTATTGTTTTTCATGTAAATAATGACGGAACAAAAGAACTAACTTACGGCGCTATAGATTCTGAGCCTTTATGTATTAGTAACAAGTTACCGGTTGCAAATAAACTAGCAGCTAAGTTACTTATTCCCGTTTGCCAAAGTAACTAATAATTGTGCTGTAATTGTTGATTTTTTCTTACTTGGCTTAATAAATAAAACGAACCTGTTATTACTAATAAATCATCTTTTTTAGATAATAATTCATTGTATGCTAATTTATTATCGTCTATAACGCTAACAAATGCGTACCCCATACTTATAGCACTATCCCTAATAATTATAGGATCAATTGAATGGGCAGGAAGATCTTGGGACGTGTTAAATTTGGTTACTATTAAGCTACTTGTAATATCCTTAAGTTCTTTAAGAACTTCGGCGTATTCTTTGCCATCTTTTAACGCAATCATGACTGTGGCTTTTTTATTAGGGAACATATTTTTAAAACTATCTACAAAATTATGACTTTTTTGGCCATTATGTGCACCGTCCATTATTAAAACTTTGTTATTAATATTAAATACATCCATTCGTGCTGGAATATATGTATGTGAAGACGTTATAACATCTGCTTTTTGCAAAATAAATGCGTTTTGATCCTGAAGTATATAACTTACAGTTTTGTACGCTAGTATAAAATTTCTTTTTTGAAAATCAGCAAGATGATTTAAATTTAAATCCAACATATCTATATTACTTACCGTAAATAATTTAGCATCTACAGATTCTATTCTGTTTTGTATAGTCTGCATTATTTCTTTTGACTGCTCATACATAAACACCGTATTTTTAGACTGAATAATACCTGCTTTTTGATAAGATATTTTAGAAATAGTATCGCCTAATATATGCATATGGTCATAACCAATATCTGTTATTACACATACTTTATCTGCCCTGGTTGTTACGTTAGAACTATCGTGTAGGCCACCCATTCCTGTTTCTATAACTGCGTAATCTACACCCTCTTTGTAAAAGACCCAAAATGCCAATGCTATTAATAGTTCAAAGTAACTAGGTTGTACTGGTAAATCCTTAATTTTATCTATACATTCTGCAAGATAAGTGCAAAAAAGTTCTTCTTTTATTGGCTTACCATTTAACTGAATTCGTTCTGTCACCATATCTATATGAGGCGAAACAGTCAGCCCAACGGACATGCCAGATTTTTGTAACAAGTCTGCAATATAATAACTAGTCGACGTTTTACCACTTGTACCAGCAATGTGTACTACCTTAATTTTGTCTTGTGGATTGTCCAACTTAGATAATATTGGTTTTATTCGTTCAATAGTTATGTCTTTACCTGTAAAAGCTTTAACGGCTGGAACGTATTTTAATAAAACTTTTTCTGCATCTTTAATAGAATTAATCTTCATATAAATTATTTACTACTGCAGTGCTGCCGTAAGCCTGGCAACGCTGTCTAATGATTTTAATCTTAGAGGTCTTTTTAGCCACACTTTAAGATTTATTTGATTACTGTTATCTATGTACCTTTTTTCGACTTCTCGCAGTTTAGATACCGAACCAGCATCATATAAAACTAACGATACTTCTAAGTCTAGTTCGAACGAACGAATGTCAAAATTACTAGATCCTACAACGGCAATCGAGTCGTCAATTGTTACGTGTTTTGTATGTAAAAATACTGGTTTTTTATACAAAAATATTCTTACACCTGCAAGTAACAGCTCTTCGTAATACGATCTTTGCGCGTGGCCAACTAATATTTTATCGATACTTTCTGA
>CALRCT010000041.1 GCA_943354655.1 uncultured Candidatus Saccharimonas sp.
CAAACTTTATACCGTAAAATGATTGATTATGGCGCTGATATGGTTATAGGAAATCACCCACATTGGGTGCAGCCATCAGAAGCTTATAAAGGAAAACTTATAGTGTATTCAATAGGTAACTTTATATTTGACCAACAGTTTAGCTCTGAAGTTACTCGATCAGCCGCTATAAGTTTAATAATAAGCATTAATCAGGGATCGGTTTCTGAAAACCAGCTTAAAACATGGGTTAATATAGGAAGTGAATGTGCGGTTTTTCAAGACAAATGTCTAGATAAAATAAAATTAACAAGTACAGAAGAACGTATGCCTTTTAAGTTCAACTTTAACATCGTCGGAGTCCAGACTTCCGGCAAAACCACTAAGCCTTCTAACGCACGAACTTATAATTCTATCTTAGACCGTCTAAATTGGAAACAAACTCAAAACGAACTTAGCGCTAATAATAGTACAGAAAACTAAAGTTACGCCTGCAGTAACAACGTGTCGTGTAAATAGGTAACGTCTGTTATTTGACCTACAAGACGTTTAGCAAGATCAGCGCGAAATCCTTCAGGATCTTGTTTATATTCTGCAATATCATCACTAAGCGTTTCTGCTACAGGCGGATGCCCTACAATTGTCCAATCTATATTTGTTTTTTTAAGGATATCTTTTATATCATACTGTCTTGAGGATTTTTTGTATTTTGACAGTATCAAGGTTAATAAATTTTTTGATTTACTAGGAATGGTTGCTGTATTTTCTTGGATGCAAGAAAATATTACAAGTCTTCTTATGGCACTATCTTCCATGCATGAAGCTAGATTTTTGATAAAATTCATAATCTCGATATTTTCGTGTTTAGGATTTAGTAATAGGCACAAAACGGCGTCGGTATTTTTAGTTACTCGCTTAATATTTTTTAAGTCTAAGTTTTTACCACCAAATACTTTGAGGTTTTTTCGATTACGTTTTTTAGAATCAACTTCGTCGAGTACATTTACAAAATAACCCGCAGAAAGAGCCCTATTTAAAATAAACTGCTTTGTTCGAGTAGTTTCACCAAAAACAGCAATCCGCATATATTGTCCCCTCTTCTTGAATATATAATACAGTATTGTTCGTATGGATGGCTATATTATTGCCAAATACAATACTTCAACAGCGACATTTAATTATATATCGCATAATGCACTAAAAACCGTATTTGCACTATCCTGCTTTTTTAAGAGAAGATAATTTTACGATTATAAAAATTTGACATCTGCTAGAACGGCTTTACAATCAAAAAGTCTGCATCTGTGTAATAAAAGTTGAACTAAACGACGCTAAAACACACTTCGTTTTTTCGTAAAAATCCCGGCTTCCAAGGAGGGTCATATCTTAATACGGTCTGCTGACTAGCGATATTAATTTGTTTTTTAGTTGCCCACTCCCTTAATTCATTAGACTTCTTTTCTATATCACCTTCCGATGTATAACCTGTAAATCCAATAGCAATTACTTCGTGCGAAGGCATAGTTTTAATAATTACATTGTTGTTGTTTGGCTTAGGTAAATCCTTTAACGTATAACTTGCTGGCATTGTGAATGAAATTACATACTTTTGATCGTCAAGTTTAGCGGTAATTACAGGAGCAGTCATAGCTATCTTTTCTGAAGTAGCAGGCTTTTGACTAATTACAGGAGCAGTCATAGCTATCTTTGAATTTTTTGTATTATTCCCAAAAATATAATCTGCCAAAACACTAAACGCCCTACTGCCGGCAGATTTATAGTTATCGGCTTTAACTTGGACACTTGCTGTTATGTAGCCGTCGTATTTTCTGTGCTCGATATGTCCGTCTTTATCTAAAATTTCATAATGTGGTGTTTCGATTGCCATGTATTAATATTACACCCAAAAACAGTTTTAAGACTAGTCGAGTATGCTTAACCTTGAATTGCTAGCAAAAAACCAGAATACATATTATTTTTTAATTTGTTTTTTGAACTTCGCTTTGTAATTTAATTACATTGTTGCCTGATTTGTGCTTAATAACTAGAGCCGGATTATCGGGCGTTCCGTTTCGTACAATTACTTTACCTTTACTTATTATTTCTGTACGCTCTGGACTTATTTTAAGCACAACACCTTCTGCTAAGCCGGTGCCCAAGGTCCATGCGACTATATCATTTACTTTCATAAAATATATTATTTCACTCTTCGTAAAAAAGTGATAGCTTTTAGAATAAATCTTTACTGCAAGCCTAGATTTAATCCAGGTAATTTAGATATTGGATGCGCTTAAAGTCATATAGTAACGTTTAAATCTACGTAAAGACAGTTGCAGCAATAATTTCATAATTGGGTAAATTATATACCAGCCTATTTTACCTATTATTCCGAACGGTATTTTTGCGTATTCGGTCCAAATAAAATAAGTTTTATTATTGTCTATAACTACTTCAAATAGCCCAGCACCCTTTAGTACCTTACCGGTATGAGTAACTTCGCATAATGTCGGCGGATCCCATTTTGTGATAGTCATAGTATCCAAAAAACCAATACTGCCTATGCCTGTAAAAGCTTCTAACTTACCGCCAATTTTATGCGAACCATCACCGACACTTTTGACCTTGGTTGCAAATATCCAATTGCGTTGCGACGTCCAGTTGGTGACAGCACTAAATACTGATTCTTGAGTTCCATCTATAACTATTTTTGCAGAAATTTTATTTATCATAGGCATTTACGCTTATTTTAGAACACTTTTGCTATTTATGGGAATTAAACTTTTTATAAATGCAAGCACCCCATCATTTTAGTGATTCGATAACAAATTTTACCAATTCTTCAGCATCGTAATCGTGTGTTGATCCTGGCCATTCAATGCAATTAATATTTTCATATTTACTGCAAAGTTTAGATACCTCGTTAAAACTACCTTCGGGATCGTTGGTTTGCTGAATAAGTGTTACTTTTGTTTTAGCGCTACATACAGCTAAAAGTTCTTCCAAATTAACGTTTATTATAGACGTAAAATTAATCGGTAACCCCACGCAAATGATATGCGTTGGGGCTAGGTCGGTTTTGCAAACAAAATCCAATGATATTAAAATACCAGCAGATTTTGCAACAATTATATACTGTCCGTTAGACATTTTATTAAAGGTAGAAACCAGCTTTAAATATTCTAGTTCAAAATTTATTGTCTTATCAGGTTCAGTCCAATGATCGTAATATATTGCCTTTGCCGCGTGTTTTGGTATAAGTTTTGCAACTATGCTGTCTACCCATTTACTGTTGTGTACATTATTACCGCCTAATACCAATATATTCATATTTATAACTCTTTATTACTTAAGCTTGATTATTTTTAAGATTTTTCTTTCATGGGGGTCTTCGTTATAAAACATATCTATAAGCGCAAGATTATTAATGTTAACTTTTTCGCCTACTTTAACTTGTTTAAGTTTTTGGACTGTCGAATGTGGCAAATAACCTTCTTCGCTGTATTGCAGATCATTAAGTATCAGATTACCTTCATTAAGTTTTTGTATTAAAGCGTAATGTATATTTTTAAGATTTTCATTTTTTTTAAGTAAAATTACGTGAACTCCTTTATTTGGTCCAAAATACTCGCTTTGTATGCCTGTAGTCGTAGTAGCGGTTTGTTGCTGGGCTACTTCTTGCAATTTTGTTTGTAGAGTTTTAGCATCCCAGTCTATAGCAAATGTATCAATTAAGGTGGTATGGAGGGGCCAATTACTATAATGAAAGTTATAACCCTCTTCAAAATCTTCTAATAAACAAATTATTGTATATTTTTGAGTAAACTTTTGCATAAAATCATGATACCACGTAACAATTAATCATAAGGTCTACGGAACCGTTAACTAAGTTATAAGAACAGCTATGTTTTGTATGTGCGCCGCTAAAACTTCAAAATTTGTTGCGTGATATAGTAATAATTATGGAATTTTCTTATATGATTGTAGCGTTTACGAACGATTATAAGATAGGCGAAATTATTGAACCGCCAAAATATGCACACGTTACAGTTAAGAAAAAGTTTAAGCTAGTTAACGTAAAAGAAGATGAGCTTATTTTGTTATTAACAAATACAGTACAAAAAATAGATAAACAAAAATTAATACTAGGTGGTGACAAAGTGTATGACGATCCGGCTTTTACGGTTGTTGAGGTATTGAATGCTGATTATTGGAAGCAGTTACACAATACGATAATTAAAGCTGTCGAATTATACACAAAATCAAGAGATCCTCACTTTGAAGGCAATAATTATTACCCACACGTTTCTTGGATGGTACGTAATAAAATAACGCTCGACCCAAAGCCTTTGCATAATAAAACTTTTGACATCAATAATCTGTATCTAATTCAAAGAATCGATCCCGTAATAAGTAAGGTGCGAATTGTAGCAAAGCTACACTTTAAGTAACTGTTAGTATAATTCCATGCTTATATAAAATTTAATTATTATGTATTTTTAAGATGTTATTACAGCATATATTGCATAACAGACTAATTCAGATCTTTGTAATTTTTACTTTTGCTTAGAGATTACGCTAAAAAGCGCTATAATGCCCTTGTTATAGCAACAAATATGAAGGAGTACCTAAAAATGGTCACAGGATATTGCGTTAAATGTAAAGAAAAAGGCGTTGAATTATCAGCACCAGAAATTCATCAAACAGCTAAAGGCGGTTACATGGCCAAAGGAAAGCACGCAACGTGTGGAACTACTGTTTGTGCAATGATGTCTAAAGATAATGCTGATAAAGCAATTTCTGACGGTGCAACAAAGTCATTCTAAGTAAATTTGCATAATGAATTGCGCATTGCTAACAGATTAAACAGTCTACCAGGTAGTGACAA
>CALRCT010000042.1 GCA_943354655.1 uncultured Candidatus Saccharimonas sp.
AGTTTTGCTTGTATGGAACGTACTTACAATGCTGAGAGGTATAATAAAAGCAAAAAATTTAGCTTCATATAGAATAATTAGTAAGGGATAAAAACAGTGGATGATAAAAAGATACATGATGTAATTATGATCGGTGCGGGCCCAACCGCATTGGCTGCAGCAGTATATACAGCACGTGAAGACATAGAAACACTTATATTCGAAAAAGGTGTCATAGGTGGCTTAGCTGCAATTACAGACAAGGTAGATAATTATCCAGGTTTTCCTGACGGCATAGAAGGATTGCAATTGGCAGACAATCTTCGTTTGCAAGCAGAACGTTTTGGAGCCGTTATTGAATTAGGTGAAGTTAGTACTGTAACCAAAGAAAAAGACTTAATAAAACTAGAAACAACTAGCGGTGATATGTATGCTAAGTCAGTATTAGTAGCTACAGGAAGCGAATGGGTAAAATTAAACGTACCCGGTGAATCCGAATTTTACGGCAGAGGTGTACATAACTGTGCTACCTGTGACGGAGCATTTTACCGAGACAAAAGGCTAGTAGTTGTTGGAAGCGGCAATTCTGCTGCGCAAGAAGCACTGTTTTTAACCAGATTTTCTAACCACATCGATATACTAATCCGCGGCGACAGCTGGAAAGCCAGTGAAGTCCTAATTCACGAAGTAGAAAAAAACGATAAACTACATGTACACTTTAACGTGTCTGTAAATGAAATAGTTGGAACAGATGGCAAAGTATCAAAAGTTGTCGGCAAAGATTCGGTAACTGGCAAACTTAAAGATTATTTAACAGATGGTGTTTTTGTGTTTGTTGGACTAAAACCTGTAACTTATTTCTTAAAAAATACAGGTGTCGAACTTGATAAAGCGGGATTTATTAAGACAAATCTTAAATTAGAAACAGCGGTTAAAGGAATTTTTGCAGCTGGTGATGTTAGAAGCGGTGCAACTATGCAAATAGCAAGTGCAGTTGGCGAAGGTGCTACAGCCGCACTAAGTATCAGAGAATTTCTTGAATCTAAATAAATCATAAATATCGTTGTAATTTAATACAAAATTTAGGTATACTTAGTTATAAGTAAGCATAACAAGTATTATAGGATTTGATATGAAAAAAGTTTCTAAAAAAGTTTCAAAGAAAATTTCTAAATATAAAATTAGTATTATTGCTGCATCTGTATTAGTTATTGCGGTAATCGGCATAGTTATTTTTAAGTCAACAAATAAAGATAGTAAAGTAGCTGTTAATAACAATGTTATTGAACCATTTAATGCCAACGTTAAAGTTAGTATTAAGGGATTTAATTATGTACCCTTAAGCATAACTATTAAAAAAGGCGACACTGTTACCTGGACAAACGATGATAAAGTAGCTAATAACGTAGCAACAGTAGGAATAAACCCAGCGTATTTTGACAGTGGTTCTATAGGTGTCGGTAAGACATACACTCATACTTTTACTGCTACAGGAACGTACAGATATATTTGCAGCTACCATACTTCTATGAAGGCAAACATAGTAGTAATAGATTAAATACTACATTATTTAGGAAATATTTCTCTGTATAGATCTGGCCTATTTGTGCAGAGCATTATGTCCAAAAATAAAGTTTGAGCCCACCACTGCCAAAATTTATGATCTATTGTGTATACCATAATCTGTTTTTTGTAATATTTACATAAAAAATAAGGTAAAGGGCCAAGCCACCATTTATTTAGACTGATTCCACTAAAATTTTTATCTCTTGCTAGTTCGATTGCTCTAATAGGACCAGCTTGATATTTTTGCGCAATCAGAGTAATTGCATTAGGAAATGATTTTTTTAGCTTAACTAGCGCTTCTTCATGGGGACTAGTAAAACCTACGCTACTAGAAACACCGTGACTTTGTAAAAACAGTATAAGGTCGTCTATGTCTGCGGCACATTTTACGTCAAACATAAAAGCGTGTGCGTGATCGTCCTGTTTTAATAAATCTTCTAATTTTAATAATTTTGGAATTTGTTTTTTTAGCTCTGCATACGTTTCTGGTCGTCTTGATCCGCTATATGTTTGTTTTATATCACCATGATGCATTATAAAAACATTATCAGCAGTACAATGAATGTCTACTTCTATGTAGACTGGTTGATATTTTTTGGCTTCGTTAATAGAATCACTACTGTTTTCGTAAGCTAATCCTGAAGCGCCTCTATGAGAAACTAATGACATATTGTTATAGTATATATAAGCTTTTAAAAAGGAGATAGTAAATGTTATCAATTGGACATGGAAATGATGCACCAGAAGTAGTTAACGTATTAATAGAGATCCGTCGTGGACAGGGTAAAAACAAGTACGAATTTGATAAAGAATCAGGAATGATTGTATTAGACAGAGTAAATGCCACACAAATGACTTATCCTGCTGACTATGGATTTATTCCTAATACATTGTGCGATGACGGCGATCCATTAGATGCACTATTGGTAATTGACGAATCTGTACCACAAGGCGTTGTTGTCCCCAGTAGACCAATTGGTGTATTTTATATGATAGATGACGGCGAAGGTGACGAAAAATTAGTATGTGTTGCTGCTGACGACGTTACAATGTCACACATCAAAGAAATAGATGACTTAGGCCCTCAGTTTAAAAAACAAGTTGAACATTTTTATACTCATTACAAAGACTGGAAAAAGGATTGGACCGGTGTTAAATTTGAACATAAGGGCTGGGGCGACGCAGCTGCAGCAAAAAAAGTAATCGAAACATCTATCGCTAGCGCTTCAAAATAAATTATGAACACTACAATAATCCAAAAAGCCATTGTTAAAAATAATGATGGCGATTTGTTGATATTGCGCCGAAGTAATACAGACACTCGTAGGCCACTAGAATGGGATCTTCCGGGCGGATTGTTTGAATACGGTGAAGAAATGTTGTTTGGTGTAGAACGAGAAATTAAAGAAGAAACAGGGCTTGAAGTTACTGGCACAAAAGCAGTGTATTCAAAAACTGAACATCGTATTTGGGAAAATGGTGAAGCTAATGCAGTATTTTTGTTTTATTTAGCGGACGCAGTTAAAGGTAATGTTGTGTTAAGCAATGAACACGATATGTACAAATGGGTTACCTTAAAAGAAGCAATTGATTTAATTAAATATGACTTACATAAAGAACTACTGAAATATGTTCAGACTTACAAGTTATTAAAATAAACCATAAGCGTTGCGCTGAGTGGTAATTTTCTGTATTCTAAAATAAGTACAATATTCTATTTAAGTGGGGGAAAAATGAAAACTAAAGTAGCAATTAATGGTTTTGGACGAATCGGTCGCATGGCCTTTAGAATAATGGCAGAGCGATCAGATGTAGAAGTAGTAGGAATTAACGATTTAACAGATACTAAAACATTGGCTCATTTGTTAAAACACGATACTAACTATGGGCAATTTAGTCATAAAGTCGAGTTCGACGAAACATCATTAATTGTCGACGGAGTTCATGTTCCTGTATATGCCGAAAAAGATCCAGCTTTACTACCTTGGGGTAATTTGCAGGTAGATGTAGTTATTGAATCAACTGGACGTTTTGTTACTACCGAAGCAGCTAGCGCACATTTACAAGCTGGCGCTAAAAAAGTCGTTCTTAGTGCACCAGCAAAAGACGACGGAATTACAAAAACACTTGTTATTGGTGCAAACGAAGACGAACTTAAAGACGCCGGTGACGTTATAAGCAACGCCAGCTGTACTACAAACAGCATTGCAGCTGTAATGGACATTATGGAACGAGAATTTGGTATAGAAAAAGCGATGCTTACAACTGTTCATAGCTACACAGCAAGCCAAGATTTGCAAGACGGCCCAGGCAAGGACCTGCGCGAAGCAAGAGCCGCAGCAGAAAATATCGTGCCTACGACTACAGGTGCAGCTATTGCTGTTGCACTTACTATACCTACCTTAAAAGGTAAATTTGACGGTCTTAGTGTACGTGTTCCTACTAGTGTTGTTAGTCTAAGCGATGTAACAATGTTATTAAAGCGCGACACTACTAAAGAAGAAATTAACGATGTATTTAAAAAAGTTGCAGCAGAACCATATTATCAGGGAATTTTAGACGTTTCTAATGAACCACTTGTGAGTCGTGATTACGTCGGAAATAGCCATTCTGGAACAGTTGATTTGTTACTTACTAACGTAGTTGCGGGTAATCTAGTAAAAGTTGTTGTTTGGTATGACAACGAATGGGGTTACAGTAACCGTTTAGTAGAAATGGTTGCAGATGTTGGAAAAACGTTACACGCTTAGTAATCAGTTAGGAAACAATCTTGATAGTTTTTGTAGGATCTGATCATAACGGATTCGCCCTAAAGGCGGTAGTATTAAAGTACCTAAAAAACCGAAACGTAAATGCATTAGATATTGGGGACAATAAACTAGATCCAGATGACGATTTTCCTGTATTTGCTAGCAGAGCTGTTAGCGCTATTAAAACTAGCGACGATAAAGATCCCAGAGCGATATTAATTTGCGGTAGTGGTCAGGGAATGATGATGGCTGCAAATAGATTTAAGGGTATACGTGCAGGACTTGGTTGGAACGTAAAAGCGGCAATAGATATTCGGAACGACGAAGACAGTAACGTGCTAGCGCTACCATCTGAATTATTACAAAATAATCAGGATTTGGCGTGCGAC
>CALRCT010000043.1 GCA_943354655.1 uncultured Candidatus Saccharimonas sp.
CAGAACGAGCACGGCTACCCGCAAGATTATGTGCACCATGGAACAAATTATCATTTGGCAAACTACAACCCCCGCACGAACTAGAAACAACACTGTATACTACTGCTGGCGGCTTGAGTTTAGTAACACCTAAAGAGTTAAGCAAATGATAAACCTTATACCTACAGACGTTAAATACGCTCGAATTTACGGCCGAAGAAACCGAATACTTTCTGGTTATTCTTTAGGCGTGATTGTTATTGGACTACTTGCTGTATCTGTATTACTTATTAATATGCAAAGCGTAAAATCAAGCGAAGCTAGTATGCGTGAAGAAATCAAAAAGCAGGAAGAAATTGCGGCAAAACTAGAAAAAAGCCAAAAAGAAGTAGACAAACTTTCTGACCAAATTACCACTGTATACAAGCTGTACGCTGGTGAAGTTAAGTTTTCAGAACTTATCCCTAAAATCGGTTCTCTTATGCCAAGTGGAGCAGTCATGAATTCACTGTCACTTGCGGGCGGCAGAACTAGTCCACTACAGTTAGACGTAGATATAGAAGAGCCTCAATTAGCAGCAGTAGTGCAACAAAACTTAGTTAATTCAGATTTATTTGGAGCGGTAGATATTAGTTCTATAGTCAGTAAAGGTACTGGAACTGCAAAGCCAGGTCAAAAATATTATAGTTATGGGGCAACACTTACTGCAACTTTTAAGGGTGTAGTTGCTGTTAAAAAACAAGCATCTGTCCCTATCGGAGGAAATAGATAATATGAATCCAAAACGATTCTTTTCATTGATGTTGGTAATCCTTAGCTTGGCTACCATTGCATCAATTGGCGGATTTTTATTAGCCGACAAACAACTTAGTTCCAGTTCTAAATCAGTATCTTTGCTTAAAGCAGAACATGATTACCAGACAGACAAAATAAACAGCTTAAGAACGTCTAATGTTGCAGTTCCAGACTCGCAAGGACTAAACGATTTAATAAACTCATTGCTACCAAGGCAAAAAAAACAAGAAAATTTAGTAGCAGACATTATATACACAGCAACAACTCAATCAGGCATAAAACCTAACCAAATAGTTAATATATCTTTTTCTTCTAGTGGTATCCCAGATTCATTATCAGGTACTTCGATTTCTAAGGATATAAAGGGTGTTTATGTGTATCCGTTTACGCTTCAGCTTAAAGATATAAGTTACCAGACTATGTTAAAATTGTTTCAAGAACTAGAAAAAAACAAGCGTATTATACAGGCAGACCAAGTTGCAATCAGTCCAGATAAAGCTAGAGCAGGATATTTAAGTAGCGTTTCATTATCATTAAAGACCTTTGTACAACCATGAATAAAAAAGATAAACTTACAAGTCAAAAAAAATCTAGCCTAAAAGATATAATTAAGGCATTTGATGGTATTTTAAATGTATTAAAAGTACATGGAGTATTAGTTATGTTTTTAATAGCAGGCGCTGCTATTGGGTTTTCGTTGGTAAGGTCGCAAGATTATCTTGATCCAGCACGCGATGAAGCAAAATACAACGAGCTATCTAGTGGCATGAGCTACAAAAAAATAGACTACAACTTAGTTAAAAAACTTAAATCAGCACTAGAAGACACCGATGTTTCTGTTAGTCAAAGCCTTGCGCCCGACAGAAGCAATCCTTTTAACGAATAATCTATACAATTTCGGTTTTAATTTCACCCTTAACCGCTGCGGCGTAAGGATAATCTTGACTGATAAATTTTTCTCTGGCTTCTAAGATAATTTTTGCATAATAGCTTGATCTAGGGCAGTAGTTAAAATTAAAGTTTGTTTGCTCGCCTGCAGTTTCTATTTTTAGCGTACCAAAATCAAACAATGACGCAAATATACCTTTTTGTTCACTTGTTACGTCTTCTACATTGGCCATTGTTAATTGGGATATTTTTCTCTGAAAAAGACCACTCTGAATAACTTGTGTTATGTTTTTGTCTGTTATTACAATATAACTTTGTCTATAAATAATAGTTGCAACAAGCACAATAAAACCAGTAAGGGCGACTACAACAACCGCCAATAATACTGCAAGAGATGCGACGCTAGATGAATTACCAAATACGTTTGGTACCAATACAATGCCCAGTCCTAATGACAACAATAAGCCTGCGGCTGCCTGGATATAAATAATTATAATTCCAAACAGATGTTTATGGACGGTACCAAGTAATACCTCGTCGTCATCTACTCTTTCCATGCTTAATTGTCTGTTACTTCTTTTCACTATTTAAGTATAACATCTACTTAAAATTTATTCAGTTTTACTATTTTGGTGTTTTTCCTACGTGTGCGTAAGCTTTACTTGTTACTTTTCTGCCTCTTGGTGTACGTTCTAGCATTCCAATTTGAAGTAAATACGGTTCTATAAAATCTTCTATTGTTGTAGCTTCGTCGCCCAAAATAGCTGCCAAAGTATTAAGCCCAACTGGACCACCTTGGTGATTGTCTATTATTGAATTTATTAATAGTCTGTCTGTATTATCTAAACCAAGATTATCTATTTCTAGCAGTTTAAGTGCTTTATCGGCAATTACAGTATCTATTATTCCGTCACCATTAACATCTGCGTAATCTCTGACTCTTTTTAAAAGACGGTTAGCGATTCTTGGAGTTAACCTGGACCTTGTAGAAAGTTTATCTGCAGCTTCTGAATGTATGCTTGTGCCTAATATTCCTGATGATCGTTCAACGACTTTAGCTATTTCTGAAGGTTCGTAAAATTCTAAACGATGTATGTGCCCAAAACGATCGCGAAGTGGAGCAGCTAAGGCCCCTGTGCGTGTGGTGGCACCTATTAATGTAAACTTAGGCAGGTCTAATCTTAAACTTTTAGCAGTTGGACCTTTTCCTAACATAATATCAATAGCATAATCTTCCATTGCGCTATACAAAACTTCTTCTACGCTTCTATTTAGTCTGTGAATTTCGTCAATAAATAAAATATCGCCGTCTTGTAAATTGGTTAGTAAACTAGCAAGGTCGGCGGCGCGGTCTATTGCGGCACCGCTTGTAACCCTTATCTGAGAACCCATTTCGTTAGCTATTACAGTAGCCAATGTTGTTTTGCCTAATCCTGGTGGTCCGTACAGTAAAACGTGATCAATTGGTTCGCTTCTTTTTTTAGCAGCCTTGATTGCAAGTTGAAGATTAGTTTTTATACGTTCTTGACCAATATAGTCTGCAAAAGTTCTTGGTCTTAAGCTTAAATCTAATAACTCCTCGTTTTGTTCGTCGTTATTGTTTTGAGTATTTACTATACGTTCAATAGCCATAGATTACCTTTTTAATGCCTGTTTTATTCGTTGTTCTGTAGTTAAACTAGGGTCTATTTTAGAAAGTACGTTTATTGCATCGTCACGACTATAGCCAAGTCCAACAAGTGCTTGCAACGCTTCGTCGCTATCTGCAAAACTTGATTCTTGCAAAAATGCAGTGGCATCGTCAGAGGCAGTTAAGCCAACTTTATTTTTTAGATCTACAACCACACGCTCTGCTACTTTTTTACCAATTCCTGACGCGCTAGATATAAATTTAGTATCGCCGTTAGCAATAGAAGACCTAACTTGTCCTTCATTGCCTAAATTTGTTATAGCCAGTGCCGCTTTTGGTCCGACGCCGTTTACACTAAGTAGTTTTTCAAAAAGTTCTTTTCTGGATTTTGTTAAGAATCCATATAAATCATGTGCGTCTTCTTTAATGTGTTCATATACGTAAACCGATGTTTTTTCGCCTATTCTCATGTTGGATTGTTCATCTAACAAAACGCGCACTCCATATCCAACACCAGAACAATCTATTACCGACATAGATCCTTCGTGGTCAGACACAACACCTGTTATTTTAGCTATCATTACCTTTTACTATACACCACACTTGACGCATGTGTCAGGGCTGCAGCAATTGCATCAGCGCAGTCGTCGGGTTTTGGCACCTCTGTAAGCCCAAGTTGAATCCGTACCATTTCTTGAACATCAGCTTTTTTGGCTTTACCATACCCAGTTATCGCCATTTTTATTTGTAATGGTGTGTATTCAAAAATCTGTACACCGGCTTGTTGTAGCGCAAGTAATATGACTCCCCTAGCCTGACTTACCGCCATTCCTGTAGTGACATTCTGTGCAAAAAAAAGTTTTTCTACCGACGCTACATCTGGCTTAAGATCTGCTAAAAGTTCGGTCATTGCGTCATATAGTTCTACTAATCTACTGGCTGTATCGTCACCAATAGTTGTCCTAATAACTCCAGCGTCTAACATGATAGGCGATTTTTTACCTATTTCTATACAGCCAAAACCAATAATGCCCGTACCTGGGTCAATTCCAAGAATTTTCATGCCAAATTGGTGTGGGTTGCCACAACATCATCAAGATCTTCAAGTGCTTCTAGTACTCTCATGACTTTTGCTTCTGTGACATCGTCTGTAATTTCTACAGTCGTAACTGGTTCGTAGGTAAGTTCGGCTTCTTTTATTTTAAGACCAGTAACAGATATTGCATCCCTGACGGCACCAAGCTGTTTTGGATCGGTGTAAACAAGAGTATCGCCGTCTTCTTCGCTGGCGTCATCTGCGCCACAATCTAGAACTTGCATTAAAATATCTTCGCTAGTGCCTTCTACTCTTATATAACCTAC